>JALWML010000130.1 GCA_027083915.1 Lysobacterales bacterium
CTTTTTGTGCTTGTGGCTTGCCATCAACCATTAAGGGTTTGAATTTAGACTTTCTTAAGGCACGAAGTGTGGCAACATCAAAAACTCTGCGAGGTTTTGAGTTGATTATTTTGGCATTGGTCACTGTGCCTAGAGCCGTGACGGTAAATTCAACCTCGACCCAACCTTCAATTTTGTTACGTACCGCTTGTGGTGGATACATGGGTTGTATCATAAACATTTGTTGTAAATCACCATCTCTGCTCACATCATCGTCGGTGCCTGCATAAGGTAGGGTTGGCATATCAGTTTTTGGTAAAGCAAGGAGTTTGCCTTTAGAGCGTGTAGGTTGAATGGGTACAATAGGACGTTGGTCTGACTGTGTTATTTCTAAAGGTTTAATCGAGGGTGGTTGTTTAACCTTTTCTCTTTTTGGAGGTTCTTTTTTTGTTATGTGCTCGACAGCAGGTGGTGGCATATCGGCTACTTTGGAAAAGCTTATCATTTCTAAATTGGGTGATTTGGTGTATTTAGGTGTGCTAACTAAAAATGCCATGCCTAAAAATGTTATAAAGCATATGCCAATAGCGGCCATCATTGATGCGGAATATCTCATGTCTCTCTCCTGATTCATTATTGTGTATTAATTGTGACTGCAATTATTCAATAAAAGTTCAAAAAAATATTAAATCATACGATTGTTTGATAAAATGGAAGGTATTACAAAAACAGATAAGAGAAATAAAATGCCGATAATTCAAGCGCCATTAAAAGACATGCAATTTTTAGCTGAACAGCTATTAAATTTAGAAGAACATTACCAAAAAATTCCTCAATTTGCCGATATTGATGCAGCAACATTTGAAACAGTTGTTGATGAGGCGTCCAAGTTTTTATTGGAATATGCCGCTCCACTAAATCGGAATGCGGATGAACAAGGTTGTTCCATAAAAGACGGTCATGTGACAACGCCAGATGGATTTGTTGAGTTATACAAAAATTATTGTGAAAGTGGTTGGGGTTCTTTAGATGGAAATCCCGATTATGATGGACAAGGTTTACCCTATTGGATGCAAGTTATCTTGGGTGAGCTTAATACTTATTATTGCCCTGGCTGGTCAAATTATCCAGGATTGACTCATGGAGTGCGCGAATTATTAGATCACCATGCACGCCAAGAACTCAAAGATATGTTTTTACCAAAGCTGACCACGGGCGAATGGACAGGAACAATGTGTTTAACTGAACCTCATTGTGGTACAGATTTAGGTTTATTAACCACCAGTGCTACACCAAATGGGGATGATACCTATCAAGTAACAGGAACTAAGATATTTATTACTTCAGGTGATCATGGTTTAACTGATAATATTATTCACTTGGTTCTGGCTCGCCTTCCTGATGCACCTAAAGGCACAAAAGGTATTTCTTTATTCGTTGTACCGAAGTTTCTTGATGGCGAACGTAACAATGCATGGCCTGCCAGTATTGAACACAAAATGGGTTTGAATGGTTCTGCAACCTGTGTAATGAACTTTGATGATGCCAAAGGCTGGTTAGTTGGAGAGCCTAATCGCGGTTTAAATATTATGTTTTCCATGATGAATGGTGCTCGCTTAAATACAGGAATTCAAGGCATGGCTGTATCTGCAGCATCTTATGCTGGTGCTTTGGAGTATGCTAATGATCGTTTACAAATGCGTTCACTAACAGGAGCAAAATACCCGGACAAGCTTGCTGATCCAATTATTGTTCACCCTGATGTTCGTAAGATGTTGTTAACGCAAAAGGCATTGACCGAAGGAAATCGTGCGTTAACTTATTTTACTACAAAGTTTATTGAAATATCACACCATGCACAAGATGAAGCAGAGAGAAAAAGAGCCAATGAAATGGTGGTGATATTAACACCAATAGTTAAGGCATTTATGACTGAAACGGCATTGGAAGTGACCAATTACGGTATTCAAATTTTTGGTGGGCATGGTTATATTCGTGAACACGGCATGGAACAATTATACCGCGACGCGAAAATATTCACTTTATATGAAGGCACCACAGGTATTCAAGCATTAGACTTGTTAGGCCGTAAAATTATGCAATTCAATAACGGTAAAATCGGACCTTTAGCTGACGAAATGAATGAGTACATCAATAATTCTGATAATCCTTACACACAAGAACTTAAAGATTTAATGGTTCAATGGCAGGAGTTGATTGTTAAAGTTTCTACAAAATCCATGAAGAATATGGATGAAATGGGTGCGGCATCCGTTGATTTCCTTATGTATTCAGGTTATGTTATGTTGGCTTATTTTTGGGCACAAATGCACGATGAAGCAGAAAAAGGTGGTAGATTTGGGCAATCTTTTTATAATGGTAAGAAGAAAACCTGTGAGTTTTACTATAAACGCATCTTACCTCGTGCACAAATGCATGTGAAAACCATGTTAAGTGGCAGTGATAATTTGATGCAATTTGAATTAGACGAATTTTAATGAAAAAATTATTATTTATTTTAGTTGTTGTATTGTCTTCGTGTTCGCAAGAGCCCGAAGACAATCCAGCGCAGCAATGGCCACGACAAGATGGTGTCCTTGGTGAGAGCAAGCACGATACAACAACCGTTAAGAAAAAGTCATCTAACCATATACTAAAAGGCTACCAAGACAATATTCAACGAGCCAAAGATATGGAAAAAGAAGTGCTAAAAGCGGCCGAAAGGCAAAGAAAGGTTATTGATGGTTAACGCAAAAGAAAAACTCTACTCTTTATTTAATTGGCTCATGATTGGGCTAATTGTGTTTTTGTGGCTACAGTTTTTTTTGTCATCTGATGATGATTTCAACCTGCAAACTGCTAAACCAACAACTTCATATAATTCCCCACAATTCTCAAATACTTCGATTGAGCAGTATCATATTTTTGGTTCACAAGGTCAGTTAATTGATGTTCCATTAAACCAAGGAAATACTAGTTTAGAGTTGGTGTTGAATGGAACAATGAGTAATCTTGATGCCGAAACAGGTATGGCATATATTAGTAATATCCAAGGCAAGCAAGAAGTCTTTAAAGTTGGAGACAAAATATTTAATGTAGCAACCCTCAAAGAAATTTATAAAGATTATGTTGTGTTAGAACACAATGGACGCAATGAACGGTTGTCGCTGTCTGAGAAAATTCAAGGCATGGATGTTGTTTCAAACAAAAATCGAACCAAAAATAAAGGTGCAACTCCTGCCTATTTAAAACATTTACAGGGAAATCAGACTCGCAATTGGCAAGAGTTAATGGACCAACAAAAATACGATGCCAATAAAATTTCAAAAATTGTCAGTAATATTAATATTGTCACCGATCAAGTTGGAAAAGTACAAGGTTTACGTGTATCCAATTTAGCCAGTGGTGATTTGCTTTCAAAAAATGGTTTAAAGTCAAACGATATTATCACTGCCATTAATGGTCAAAAAGTATCAGCAGCCAATATGATGACTATCCAACAGACGCTCAAATCAAATCCTAACGCTACCATTACCATCAAACGCAATGGTCAGATGCAAAATATTCAAGTTAATTTAAATCAATGATAAGAAAAGCACTCATCTTTTTAATTGTTTTAGTTTTAGTGGTTTTGGTCATTGTGCCAAGTGTTTATACGGATGAGAAACATGAATTAGATAAGCATATAAGAGAAGGAACTCAAGGTGAATACATAGAATTGTCACAAGGAGTGACTCATTACCAACAAGCTAACAAAGATGCTCAGGATGTGGTGTTGTTGGTGCATGGATTTTCTGTTCCTTATTATATCTGGGATCCGACCTATGATTTTTTAAAAGATCAAGGTTTTCGAGTTATTCGATTTGACCTATATGGGCGAGGTTATTCTGACCGACCTGATGTAGATTATGATCAAAGCTTGTTTGATAGGCAAATTTTGGACTTACTTGATGCTTTAAAAATAAAACAACCGATTAATATCATTGGATTATCCATGGGTGGAGCGATAGTGGCAAAGTTTGTTGCAGACCATCCAGAAAAGGTCAATAAAACAATATTTGTTGACCCATCACATCGCTCTTTTTACAAAAATACCTTAGCTATTCCATTGCTTGGTGATTTTATCGCTGCCACGGTCATGATGCCAAAAGCGGCACAAGGGCAGTTAAGTGATTTTTACTATCCTGAAAATTTTCCTAACTGGGTAGAAAAATACAAAGAGCAAATGCAATACAAAGGATTTCGTCGTGCTATTGTTTCCACTTTGGTGCATTTTGCTAAACCCGATAAACTGCCGTGGTATCAAAGAATTGGCGAATTAAACAAGGAGGTATTGCTTATTTGGGGCAGAGAAGACAAAACCTTACCATTGTCCGATAGCCAAAGAGTGGCTGATGCCTTAAAGACAGAAACCTTCGTTGTTGAAAAATCAGGACATTTACCGCATTTAGAGCACCCACAAATTGTAAATGCCAAGATATTGAGTTTTCTTAAAGAAAACTAAGTCGTTTTAGGTTAAAATCACTTTCATTGATAAAAAACTGATAAAAACCACACAATGAAATCAACTAAAATTATTCTTGCCGCTGTACTTTTTTTAAGTAGTTTTAACTTATTTGCCGCCGATGATGAACTACGTAGTTTAAATTTACAAGATGCAGATATTCGATTATTGATTGAAACGGTGTCTGATATTACCAAGAAAAACTTTATCATCGATCCACAAATTCAAGCCAAAGTTACGGTTATTTCTGGACGGCCAGTACATAAGGATGAAATTTATGAAATCTTTTTAACCGTTTTAAATGTACATGGCTTAGCTGCAATCAATGATGGTAACAGTATAAAAATTATTCCAGAAAGTGATATTGGTGGCGTGATTGGTGAATTAAATCAAGCCAACGGTAGTGATTTTGTCACGCGAATTGTACCGTTAAAATATGTTCCAGCTCAGGATTTGTTGACCATGTTGAAAAGCATAAACAAAAAGGCTAACGTTATTGCTCATAAAGAAAGTAATCTATTAATTATTTCAGACCGTGCCAAAAATGTAGAACGCATGCTTGCCATAATTCATCGCATTGATAAAAAGTCAGACTCTTCAATTGATATGATTTCTTTGCAACATGCCAATGCAACAGAAGTGGCACAAACAATTGAATCATTGCTTGATACAGGAACAGCAGCCTTGGGAAGCAAAACCAAGATTGTTGCTGATGAGCGAACAAACTCTGTTATTATCAATGCACCACCTGCGTTAAAAATTCGTATACATACTTTGATAGCACAGCTCGATTCACCTCTTGAAACCAATTCGCAATCTCAAGTAATTAAGCTAAAATATTCTGAAGCTGAATCATTGGTTTCAATACTGGAAACATTAGCAAACAAATCACAGGTCAATGCTAATGGTGAAAAATCAGGTGAGCAAAATGCCACCATTCAAGCACATAAAGAAACTAATTCTTTGGTCATTAATGCATCACCTACTGTGTTTAAAAATCTGCAAAGTGCTATTGCTCAATTAGATGTACCTAGACCGCAGGTTTTGGTTGAGGCTATTATTGCAGAAATTACAGTTGACCATTCAAAAGAAGCAGGCTTTCAATGGCAGGGTTTGTTGAACCAACTTAATGGTGGAGAAGGCTTAATTGGTGGAACAAATTATGGCATAGTTGGGAATATCTTATCGCCCAATACCGCTGGCGGTTTGGTTAATAATGGTGTTAATGTCGGATATGTACACTTGGATGGAGAGGGTAATCCTCAAATTGGTGCTCTGTTGTCAGCCTTAGCACAAAATACCAATAACAATATTTTATCCACACCTTCATTAGTGACACTCAATAATAAAGAAGCATCATTGTCAGTTGGACAAGAAGTGCCATTTTTAACAGGACAGTTTACTAATACGGGTGCTAATAATGGCTCGACTAATCCATTTTCAACGATTCAACGCAAAGATATTGGCATATCATTAACAGTAACTCCGCATATTTATGAAGGCAACCAAATTGTCTTAGATATTGCTCAAGAAGTTTCATCGTTAGCACAATCAGCAACGACCATAGATGTGATTACCAACAAACGTACCTTAACTACATCTGTTATGGTTCCCAATGATGGCGTCATCGTTTTAGGTGGTTTGATTGATGATTCTATCGAAGAAACCATCAAAAAAGTCCCTTTGTTAGGTGATATTCCAGTGGTCAGAAATTTATTTAGGCACAAAAAGAAAACACGAGTTAAACGTAACTTGATGATTTTTATACATCCAAAAATCCTAGATAGCAGTAACCAAGCTGATGTAACTAATAAATTATACAATGATATCCGTGGTCAACAATTAGATAAAGTTAATGCGACTGATTTTATCAAGGGCGGGATTGTGCTTCCACAGAAACTAGGTAATGATGAATAAGGGTAAATTTCCATCGTACGGTTTTGCACGAAAGCGTGGTGGTACCATAGAGTTTTGGGATGGCGATCATGTCACCTTAGCATTGAGTCAGTCGGCAAATAATGCCACTATTGATGAGTTGCAACGGTTTGCAGGGACAATGGCAGATGCCAACTTCTACACAGATGAAGAGTACAAAGCCGTTATTCAAAAACTTTACCAACAACAAAACGCCTTATCCGATGATGTCATTGATTTTGATAACCAACCAGGACTTGCCGAAATAGCCGATGATTTAGGTGAGCCTGATGACTTACTCGAAAGCAATGATGATGCTCCAATTATCCGTTTGATTAACGCCATGTTATCTGATGCGGTTAAGGTTAATGCCTCTGATATTCATATTGAACCCTTTGAAGACAGAGTGTCGGTTCGTTACCGTGTTGATGGAACCTTGCAAGAAGTTATTGCCCCGCCAAAAGCCATCGCGCCATTGATTTCATCGCGTATTAAAATTATGTCGAAACTGGACATTTCGGAAAAGCGTTTGCCGCAAGATGGGCGTATATCCATTAAAATTGCCGGACGTTCTGTGGATGTGCGAGTTTCCACCATTCCTGGTGCATTTGGCGAACGCATAGTG
>JALWML010000131.1 GCA_027083915.1 Lysobacterales bacterium
TTATTGCATCTAACTTATTAATAATGCCTAAAATTACAGAATTAAATCGCTTACTAAGCTACATGGCTTTTCGTATTTTTAAGCCACTGGTAGTGCTTTTTCTAAGAAATTCTGTTCCTTATCAAACGGCATCGGATTGGCTAAAAAGAATCTATGTCGATACCGCCTTTGAAAATAAAGAATTTAGAATTAACCCTGAAAAAAAGCAAACAAAAACACGAGTAGCGGTTTTAACAGGCTTATCTCGTGTTGAGATAGATCGAGTGTTAAAAATAGAAAAACCACTTGAAGTGACAGTCCAGAAATGGAATCGTGCAACAAAGGTTTTATCTGGCTGGTCGAATGATTCAAACTATGTTAATCACAATGGACAACCTAAGGACTTGCCAATTTATGGGAAACGCTCGTTTAGCTCGTTAGTTGATGATTACAGTGGTGGAGCTACTATGCGCTCAGTATTAGATGAATTAGTTCATGTCGGTTCTGTAGAAATTAGTAATAATATTGTTCGATTACTAAGGGCAGACTATGCACCAACCCCTAACAAGGCAAAACTAATTGACTTGGAATTTTATGGAATATATATTGGGGAGCTTTTAAATACCATTGCGTACAATGATGTAGAGCTTGATGAAGAGAAAAAGAGATTTCAAAAAATGGTATTTCATCGAGCAATTCCTGAATCTAATAAAAATGAAGCCATCGATTTTATTAAAGAAAAAACAAATATTTTATTGTTAGAAATTGATCATAAATTGTCAAAGCTTACTGAGAGTGAGTTAGCAGAACAAACAACTCGATTAGGGTTGGGAACATACTATTTTGAAGAGGTCAATCATGAAAAAAATTAAAACTATTCTCGTGTTGTTAATTATACTATTTTCTACACTTATCAATGCTCAATTGATAAAAGTGAATGGCATTCGTGATTTTGTTATTGATAGTAAAACATTGATTACTCTAGATGGTGCTGTAATAGGAAATAATACACTGTTTGAAATAATAGGTCATGGGGGTTATAAAATTAGATTTAAAGTCGGTGGTGATGTCAATTCTACAATTTCTACTGGAACACTCAGCGAATTAGATTTTATATCTGATATTAAGGGACCTATAACGAATCTTAATCCTTTAACTATATTGGAGCAACCCTCTTTTAGTACATCAGAGACGAATCTTATAAATTTAGCATCAGTAGCAGACTTGAATGTAGGTGACTTATTAAATGTAAGTGGAGCAATTAATGAAGTTGATAACTCCATGCAGTTATCTCGATTAGAGTTAGATAATAGTCTTTCGCAATGGAAACTTCGTGGTTTTGCAAGAAATATATCTGCGACTGACTTCACGATTGGCACTTTGTCCATTAATACCAATGCGGTTACTGCCACAAATTGCCCAAACGGTTTTAGTGAAAATGTCTTTGTAGAAATTAAAGCTACTGCTGATGCAAGTTACACTTCTGGAAATCCGCTAACAACCTTAACCAGTATAGAGTGCCAAACTCCAGATGTTTTTCAAGACCCCAATAACACTATTCCCGTTGTCGTAGAGGGTATGGTTTCCGAGATAATTGACCTATCTTCATTTAGAATTAATGATTTAGTCGTCTTTTTTGATGCTAATACCAGTTTTGATAACGGTGAGGCAGAGCACGTTGATGTCGGTACAAGATTAGAAATACAAGGATTCTTAGACACTAATACACGTTTTGTTAATGCAACCACAGTACGTTTTATCCACCATAGAGTAAAATTTGTTGGCCCTATAATGCCAGCAGATATAACTATTGGTGAAAGCATAACAGTTTTTGGAAAGCAGATAAGTACTGTACCACAAACACGTGATGATGATTCAATAATAAGTGCAGGAATCGCTACTGAAAGGCAAGTTGAAGTCCGTGGTTTTATTGATTCAGCAGGTGCAATTTATGCGCTTCGTGTTAAGGACAAAGGGACTCCAGATAACGCCGATACTAAACTAAGAGGTAATATTACAGCTATTAATCAGCCACTAATAGAGCTTAATGGTATAACAATTGATGCAACATCTTCAATTTTTGAAATTGGAACAGGTACTGTTGATATCACAACTTTTTTTAGTATGATTCAAATAGGTATGCAATTATCTATCGAGAATGCAAGCTTTGATAATAATACAAATATCTTATCTTCTGGTAAATTGGAGTTAGTTGAACAAGAGTTAGAAGATGACCCTGATGACTTTAATAAATCCAATTCTATACCAGTAACAAAGGAAATTATTGGGCATGGAGGGGTTGGTCTGGCAACTGTAACAAGAATCGAGGTTATCGAACTCATTTTTAGTTCGGATTTTGAGTAGCAGTGTTAGGAAATGGTGAGCTGAAGATTCTGCAATAAACTAAATAATAAAATTAAAGCGATTGTTTTTACAAGTGATTAACTCTTATCAATAAGAGCAACATACCGTTCAAAAAGCACGTTGGTTTCTTCAAAAATCTTATCTACTATCTTGTATAGTCAGGGTTTAAAAGTTACTATATGACATTATTTTAATTTTATTGCACTACTTTAGATGGCAGAACAACAAAAACAACCAAAACAAATTGGAAGGTTTCCTATTATAGGCACATTAGGTGTCGGTGGTATGGGGGTTGTGTATCTTGGACAAGATCCAGATATAGGTCGAAAAGTTGCCATAAAGGTACTTCATGCGACAGGTGATAAGGAAGCATTAGAGCGATTCAAAAATGAAGCGCGTACAATGGGTGAAATTTCACATCCCAATATTGTGATATTGTTGGAATATGGAATTGATGACAACAAGCCTTTTTTGGTAATGGAATATTTGGATGGCTTATCTTTAGAAAAGTGGATAAATCAAACACATACTTTAGAAGAGCATAAAAAAATATTACTAAATTTATGCAGTGCCATAAGTTTCGCACATCGTAAAGAGATTCTTCACCGTGATTTAAAACCAGGCAATGTTCAAGTGTTACCGTCAGGAGATGCTAAATTATTAGACTTTGGCATTGCTACGGGCGAGGATACAGGGCTTACAGCCACAGGGTTTTTTATTGGAACACCAAAGTACTTGGCGCCAGAAATTCTACAAGATACCACACACACGAAAACCTCTGATTGTTATTCGTTGGGTTTGTTAGCCTATACCATGCTCAGTGGCAATAACCCATTTGCGACCGATACATTCGAAGCAACAATGACACGGTTGTTGACTAAAATTCCTGTTTCGCTTCATAAAATTAATCCCAATATTCCGATTGAATTATCAAATGTTGTGGATAAGTACTTAGATAAAAACCCTGAGCATAGACCCGATTCTCCAAAAGACTTACAAATGGCTTTGGAATTAATTACTAAGCCTGCACAATTAAAGAAGACAATAGTTCCAAATGCAGATTCAAAAGATGTGAGGTCACAGGAAAAGACTATTTTGATTGGGCAGAAGCCTAAGAGCAAGATGAAATGGTTTACAATAGCATCTTTTGTTGTTGCAATAGGTGTTTCGGGCTTTGTTTATAAGAATTATTTAGAAAAGCAAAAAGAACAAGAAATAGCACGGATAGAACTTGCCAACCAACAACGAATTGAACAAGAACGTAAAGAGCAAGAGCGAATAAAACAGGAGTTAGCTAAAAAAGAACAGGCAATCAAAGAAGCTGCTGAAAATGCTAAAAGAAAAGAAGCCCAAAGGATTGCAGCTCAAAAAGAACAGGAAAGATTAGAAGCAGAAAAAATTGCTAAAAAAGAGCCAAAACCAAAACCTATTCGGAACAAGCCAAAGAAGAAACCTGTTAAGAAGCCAGTAGTTGAAGACGAGTATAAACCACCAGTAATTGTGTATCAAAAACCTAAAAAGAAAGTGAATACTAAACCAGCTTTTCAATTGCCTCAGTTAACACCTAAAACCAAGAAAGTGGAATTAAAAACACGTTCGGATACACAAATTTCCAGAGGTACGACAAAGTCAATTACTGTAGAGTTACCAAATGGAGTCACTATCGAGAATTTTAAAATAATGCGGGGTATTTCTGAATTCAATCAAGTGGAAATTAGGAAGATTAAAGACTTACAAGACAGCTCTGTTGAATTAACTTTGTACGCTCAATCGAATGCCTCTATGGGAGATTTTTCTCTTGTTGGCTTTTACCAAAACAAAAAAACCAAACCCTTATTAATGGAGGTAACCTTATGAAAAAAATAATACTCATTCTTTTGACAAGTAGTTTAGTTTTATTAACCAATGTTAGTGTCGCTGTAGACTATAAGACAAAAATTAAAAGACTAGAATCTGGTTTCGCCAGCTTACAACAACAAATTAATGATCTGAGAAGAGATATGGGAGCAGATGTTTCGGAGGAAAATGCTCAGAGATTGGCAAACTTAGAAGCCTATGCAGTTCAATTAAATGAAGTATTAAGTGAAGTCCAAGAGAAAATTGAAGAGAACAAAAGTGAAGTGGCGCGAATTACAACTGAACAAAGTAATAAGCCGAATATTGGTATTTATGGAACAATAACGGCTGGTAAAGTCAATGGACAAGATTCAATCATTGACGGTCAATCATTTGAATTAATTGTTAGTGGTCAGCCACACAAAAGAATCAGTTATTTTACTGAACTGGAGTTTGAGCGAGCAGCCGCTGTTGGTACTTCACGAGGAGGAGAGGTTTTAGTCGAGCAAGCTTATACCGATATTCAATTAACTCCGTGGATGAATTTTAGAGGTGGGATATTACTTGTGCCATTTGGCAACATTGAAAGAGACCATTTTGCCCCCATTCGTGAAGTTGTTTCACAGCCACTAACAAGTTTTGCGATTGCACCTGCTGCTTGGTCTGAAAACGGATTTGGAATTAATGGGAGGTTTAACCTTTCTGATTCATGGATAGCCGACTATCAGGCATATGTTATCGCTGGCTTAGATGATAATATTACAACAACAGGAATGAGAAGAGCAAGACAAGGTTTTGGTCTCGATAATAATAACAGTAAAGCATTTGCTGGCAAGTTGGTTTTGCAGAATACATCAGGATTTAATGTTGGTTTAAGTTATTATAGTGGTGCCTATAACGATTCTGGAACCAAAGATATTACAGGCTTTAATATTGATTTTGATTACAAAAGAGATTGGTTTGAAATTCTTGGAGAGTATACAGATATGGATGTTGAACAAGAGATTGGTGCTGATACTCATCTAGATGGGTATTACTTAAGAAATATTGTTTCATTGAATGGACTATTACCTGAAAACTTCATAGGTGCAGATTTTCCACATGCACGTTTGAGTTTCGTTACGCAGTATGATGAAGCAACAATTGAAAATTTCTTTGATTCATCAATAGCAGATAATTATGAAAGGCGTATAACTCTTGGATTAAGGTTGCAGCCAACGTCTTCTGTTATGCTAAATATTAACTACGAAGATGCTAATGCAAGAGGCCCTGATAGAATTTTACGAGGCAATGATGAATTATGGATTTTTTCTTTGGGTTATGTTTTTTAATTTAAAGTAAATACAAACAATTGCTAAAAGGGTTCAATCAGAACCCTTTTTTTTGCCTCGAGCATTGCTTAATCTTCACTAATCTCCAACAAATCCGCATTACCACCAACGGCAGCGATATTGTTGGTAATGGTTTTTTCGGTAACAAAACTTTCTAAATAGTTTGGTCCACCTGCTTTTGGGCCAGTGCCTGATAATCCCATGCCACCAAAGGGATGGACACCAACTACCGCTCCAATTGTTGTGCGGTTGATATAGCAGTTACCGACACGAATTTTGTTGGCAATGTGCTCTATTGTGTTGTTAATGCGACTATGAATACCAAAAGTTAAACCGTAACCTGTGTTATTAATTTCATCAATAACCTTATCAAGTTCTTTGGCTTTGTAGCGAATGACATGCAAAAATGGTCCAAAGACTTCTTCTTTTAGCAGGCTGATGGAGTCAATTTCATAGGCTTGTGGTGCAAAATAATAACCGTTTAGTTCGTTGGGTACTTCTAAAGATTTGATTAATTTACCGTGTTTGTTCATAAACTCAACGTGGGCATTAAGTTTATCTTGTGCGGTCTTGTCAATTAATGGGCCGACATCGCTTGCATAATCTTGTGGATGAGTAATGCTCATTTCATCCATCGCGCCAGCAAGCATTTTTAAGACGTTATCAGCAATGTCTTCTTGAATAAATAAAACCCGTAAAGCAGAACACCGTTGTCCTGCACTGACAAAGGCTGATGCGACCACATCTTTAACCAATTGTTCGGGCAAGGCTGATGAATCAGCAATCATGCAGTTTTGTCCGCCAGTTTCAGCAACTAAGGTGGCAATGGCTGCATTTTCTCGGCAGGCGAGATTTTTATTAATGATTTGAGCGGTTGCGGTTGAACCCGTAAAGACAACACCTATGGTTTTGTTAGATTGACAAAGTGTGTTACCAATAACGCGACCAAGTCCAGGGACGAATTGTAACACCGATTGTGGAACGCCAGCTTGGTGCATTAAACAAGCCACATAATAACCAATAATAGAGGTTTGTTCCGCAGCTTTGGCAATTACGGTATTGCCCGTGACTAAAGTGGCGACAATTTGCCCTGCATAAATGGCTAAAGGGAAATTCCAAGGGCTGATGCAAACAAACACACCTCTGCCTTGCAAGGAAAGGTAGTTGCTTTCACCTGTTGGCCCTGGCATTTTGAGTGGTTCTGCCATTTTACTTACGGCACGAGCGGCATAGTATCGGCAAAAATCAATTGCTTCTTTGACTTCAGAAATACTATCATCTAAAGACTTACCTGCTTCATGTCGCAATAAATACATCAACATGTTTTGGTTTTGTTGAATTAAATCACCCACTTTGTTAATGATGTCTGCGCGTTCTTTCACCGCTGTTGCATTCCATTGAGCAAAAGCCTTTTGTGCATTTGTTAAAGCAAGTTCCACGTCTTTTGGCTCGGCATGAATCACCTGT
>JALWML010000132.1 GCA_027083915.1 Lysobacterales bacterium
GTAGTTAGTGCTAATCGATAGACATCTCTTTTTTTTGACTTGATTAAAATATGCTTTTTAAATATTCCTTCAATTTCAAAACCCATTTTAAGATAAGAATTTAATAGTACATTTCCATTGTCATAAATTTCAGTCGAAAGCTTTTGGCTACTCAGTTTTTGAAAACAATATTTAATAAAGTCATAGAGTCGACTCTCATTATTTTTTTTATCGTCTACAAAATTATAAATACTCACAAAAGTATTCTCCTGCTCTTTAACTTGAGCAAGAAATAAGTGAGTGACTTCACTTTGATTGGAGCATTGAAAAATACGATAGCTTTTTATTTCTTTTTTTTGTAGTTGTAAAGCGGTTGGTAACATTCCATAGCTATCTAAATTTAAAGTCTTCTCACTTATTAAGTTAGCGATTTGATTTATCGTATATTTGGTTTTTTCTATAATCATAATCTAAACTATAAACTGAATTTTGCAAAAAATAAAGTTTAATTAATACTGTTGTAAATATACCTTTATATTAAGAAAGGAAATGGTTATTATATTTTTTTATACTATTTTTTTATTATGGAATGTAACTCAAATTTATTAAAAATCATTAACCCTGTTGTTGTCGATGACAGTCATTATTTTGTAAAAGATTTATTTCAAAAAAAATTTGGTTGTGCTCCACCCAAGCAAGGCATTCATTTAATAGGCTTTTATAAAAATAAAGATGGATACTACCTACCTGCTAGTTACATTTGTTTAACACCATTTAAAAAAACCCTGTTAGTTGGAGGAGTCATGACTGACGGTCGTGTGATAAAACAAATGTCAGATGAAGAGAAACAAATAATTACCGAGTGTGGAGGAATTTATTTAAACCTTCTTAAGTATACTTTTGAAAGGTTTGCTCAAGATTGTGATGCTTTTTTTGGTTATTGTAATAACCCTCGAGCCTTAGAAGTAGATTTGGCAGCAGGATTTGTCGAGACAGAGTATCAGTATTTATTGGTTAATTTTCATAAACCATTGTCAGCTTGGAGAAAGAAAAAGCTCTTTAAAATCGTTAACAAACTTGGTCCATTTTAAAAGGTTAGCTTAATAAGATTTGTTTTAACTCTTTAACATTTTTCCAATCAGTACCACAAACATAGCGTGGGATTTTCCAATGATGAGTATTTTTTTGAGTGTGTTGTGCCTCACATGTAAAGGCTCCCACAATACCATTTTGTTTAGCGGGCAAAAACTCTTCGGTAAGAAAATCATTGTAATCACCATAAGGATAAGCAAAAAGTGTAACTGTTTTATTTTTGATTCGTGATTCAATATAACTTGATGCATCTACTATCTGTTTTTTTGCTTCTTCTTGTGTATCAATAACGCTAAAGTCACCTTTGATGTTATCTTTTTGAAAAACATTTTCGATAGTGCGATGAACATGATCCCATGAGTGATTTTCAATAGATAGAATTGATATCTCTTCAGCTTCTTGCCACCATGAATCTCCCCAAATTTTATGACCTGCTAGGCAAGTTGTTTCAAGTATTGCTCGTGCTTCAGGTGATGCAATGACAAAAGAAGTGGCGTGAATGTATCGCCCCGTACTTTTTTGAAATTCTTTCATCAGTGTAAAAGCAGATTGTTGAAATCCTTGATAGGGGTGTTGCCAATCCCACAAATCAAGTTCAGTGCCATCATCAAAAGTCAAAACCAAGTAGTTTCTTGACTCATCAAGGTTAATTTCCTTATTAAGCCATTTGATTAATGTGTGGCTTGAAATAATAGTCACAGCTATTTCATCAAAAAGCTTCAAATCTTCTTTCAGAGCAACCAAGTCATTGGAGTGGTATTCATTGCCAGTAATATTGTTGGCATGATAAGTTAGTACAGGTATTCTCATAATATTGATTTTACCATAGAGTCCTTTTCAAAACACATGGGAAGCTTAAAATAATATTCCTCTTAATTGTTAACTACAATTGTAATGACCCAATAATACTCACAAATAAATTTTAGTTGTAATTATTACTTGTAACTAATCCTAACAGAATTTTGCTTACTAGGCTAGAGAACAAGAGTCCTGGTGAGCAAAAGCTATACTGGAATTAAACCAACTTAACAGTATTTTTTTAACTTAAAGAATTTAGTCTTGAGCTTTTCCCCATGCAGCTTCATTATTTTTCCATAATCCAATTGCATATTTACGATATAATTCTGCCACTGGTTTATTCCCTAAAGTATCAATAAAATCTAACATTACCCGAGGATGTATTACATTATAAGTGACATCCATTGCATATTCGAATAGTTTTGAAAATGTTTGAGAATAAACAAATTTATTTTTATTTTCCATTAAATAATGAGATATTTCTTCTTTCTGTTGTGCTTGCATATCTTTTGTAGCAACAATTTGATTCCAAACAGAATCACTATAAGAACCAAGAATATCTAATTGTGCATGTTGGGCATAAAGGTTAAACTCATCAGGAGAACAAAACTGATTTCTTGCAACATCTTTTCGTTCAGAATGATTTGAAATAAACCAATTGTCAGCCTCATATTGCCATCTTTTCCAACCTATTGCTGTAGCAAGATTCCATGTTTCCATATAAACTAAACCACCAGGTTTGAGAATACGGTTAAATTCTCGCATGTAGTTAAATAAATCTTCTTTGTCTAAGTGACAAAAAACAGCTACGGTATAAATTTTATCAACACTGTTACTTTCAATACAAGATAAATCATTGCGTTTTAGTGCGTGAAGTTCAATGTTGTCAAACTCTGTCAAACGATCTTTCGCAACCTTCAACATATTTTCAGAAATATCTGTACCAATCCACTTTTTACAATGTGGTGCCAGTAATTTACCAATACGAGCAACACCACAACCCAACTCTAAAACCACATCATCCTTATCAATTTTTAAAACAGCAAGCATTTGATCTGCTGTCCACTTTCCATTGCTGATTAAGGTTTCTTCATCCGTACTACCATCAACAGCAATAGCTCCTGACTTTAATGAGTTTACACGGTTATTCCACGTATCTTTATAATTGTTTAATTCCATAATTATTTATGTCTTTTTAATTGTTTTGATAAAGGGGCAGATTAACAGATACTTTAAACA
Organism: Lysobacterales bacterium; assembly: GCA_027083915.1. Classification (GTDB taxonomy): domain Bacteria; phylum Pseudomonadota; class Gammaproteobacteria; order Xanthomonadales; family Marinicellaceae; genus NORP309. Next base: position 3,109 of record JALWML010000132.1, read on the forward strand.
GTTACAAACTTTTTAAATAATGCCAATTAATATTCATAGGTATCTACATAAATTGATGAATACACTACCCTTGTAATTCGCAAGGGCAGTGTATTGTAATTAAAAATTTATGGATTTGTCCACTTAGCCACATAGACTTTACGAATACTTAAAGTCGGCCCTGTAATTCCATAATTCAACACACCTTCTTCAATATTGTAATTCATCCCCAAAGGCAGTTTCCTTTCGCCATCACAATCAGCCTTAGTTTCGCATGGTGGGATAATAACAGGAGGATTATTTCTGAAAGCCGTTGAAATTATTACACTATCACCCCCAGTCGCATCCATAGCTTGTTCAGGTGCAGGTGTACTTCCGGAAGCTAAAAAGTTCCAACTGGTTGAAGCCCATGTTGGATTTTTCTTAAATATCCAATAGGCTACCCACCCTTTACTTACATGTAAATCAATACGATAGCGGCTATTATTTTGAATGGAAAAACCTAAACTTTGATAAGAATCGCACATAACTAGTCCAGGACTAGAAATATTTAAAGAAAAATCTTCGACTGCGACTCCAAAACACCCATTAGGCGCCCCTTCCGTATGATGTATAGCTAAACCTCTTCCTTCTATTCTTCCATAGGTTAGGTGATTAGAGCTATCTTTAGTAACATAGGAATCTCCACGTAAAGATATTGCCAAATGCATGCCAGAACTTACAGCTGTATTATTAAACATTGTATTACTATTCAACTCAAATGATAAGAATTGTGTTTCATTATCAGCTATACTTCCTACAGGGTTGTAAAAAAAATAACCTGGATCTTCATTATTCCAGTAATACGCACTTGATGTAGACAAAGGTCCAACATAAGTATGGGTGCTAGAGTGTGCTTGTAGGTATGGACCTATTTCGGTAATACCATTTATGTAATCCTCATATTCACCTGAGCTCGCTTGTAATGTAAACAGTGTCAAAGTAAGCAAAACAATCTTACTTTTGTATTTAAAAAAATTATTCATTTTTGTTCCTCAATAATATTAATTGTGAAAGTACAATTAATTAGAGAGACCTACAATAAAGCATAATTCCTACAAATCCTTACCTATGTCTCAAAAGTTAAAATCAATGGCTTAAATTTAAAACTTTATTGAGTTGCTTACAAAAAGAGAACTAAAATCAAAATTTTGAGATTAGCACTACTTTAAAATTACCTTATCTATGTTTGATAACTTTTGGGCATTTTGAATAAGATCGAAACTTGGGCGAATTTTGAATTTATCACCAAGTTTGAGGTTGGAGATTATTCCATCTTGTTCGTGATGAATATAAATTCGTGCTTTACCACGACCATGTGTTTGCAATAAGTCTTTTAGTTGGTTAGAAAATTGTTGGTAATCAACAGCTGAGGTCACAAAGCCAATTTTTGTACAATAAGTGGCAATAGCTTCATTGAGGGTCAAAATTGTTTTGGCTCGAATAATGAAATTTCCTGAAAAGTTATCTACTCCTGCTTCTCCTTCTATAACAACAACTTCATCCTTGAGCATTTTTTCTTGATTTTCAAAAAATGTATCTTTAAAAAACGTTGTTTCAATACTGGTGTTTTCATCCGAAATTAATACTGTCGCAGAGTTTTCATTACGGACACGTACTGAAGTAATCAACCCACCAACAACCACAGGAGTTCCATTGAAATAGCGCTTTTTCATGTAATCATTTTTATCATCACCCTCGATAGCTGCCTTTCTTGGTTCTTCTTCTGGTTGTAAAGCCATTACCTTTGTTACTGAATGACTACTGCATGCATCAAGCCATTGTGCCACCGTGCGTATTGGGTGACCTGTGATGAAATGTCCAAGATAATCACGTTCATAAAAAAGGCGTGTATTCTCATCAAATTGTTCTACCTTAGGTAAAGGAATAGGCATTTCATTAGAACCACTTGATGGTGAAACCAATGCGCCAAACAAATCAACTTGACCAGACTCCTGATCTCTGTTTTTTTGTTGAGCTGCTTTTATAACACTGCCCATTCCAGTCAATAAGGCATTGCGGTTAGGATGTAACACATCAAAAGCACCAGTGAGAATTAAGGCCTCTAAGGTACGTTTATTGACTTTATGTAAATCCACTCGCACACAAAAATCATAAAAAGAAGTAAATTCACCATGATCAATACGATCTTGCATAACATTTTCAATCGCGCCCTGCCCGACACCCTTTATTGCACCAAGCCCATACACAATTGACAATCCTACGCCTGCTTTAAAATTATAGTCTGACTCATTTATATTGGGCACTTCCATTGTAATATTCATGGATTTAACATCATCAATCAAGTGCACCACTTTTTCAGTATTGTCCATATCGGCAGAAAGCACAGATGCCATAAATTCTACAGGATAATGTGCTTTAAGCCACGCTGTTTGGTAGGCAATTAAGGCATAAGCTGCCGAATGCGATTTATTAAAACCGTAACCAGCAAACTTCACAATCAAAGAGAAAATATGAGCTGCCACTTCTCGATCGACTCCGCGCTGTTCTGCACCATTGACAAACATTTCAGTTTGTTCAAGCATAACAGATTCAATCTTCTTACCCATGGCTTTACGTAAAATATCAGCTTGCCCCAATGAATAACCCGATAAAACTTGTGCAATTTTCATCACCTGTTCTTGGTACAGGATGACGCCGTAAGTCGGTTTGAGCAATTCTTCTAACTCTGGATGTAAATAATCGGGTTCGATATCACCGTGTTTACATGCCACGTAGGTGTCAACCATGCCAGCGCCCATAGGACCTGGACGGTACAAGGCTACCAATGCAATAATTTCGGCAAAAGAATCGGGCACTAGGTTTTTTATCAACCCTTTAATTCCATCAGATTCAAGCTGGAATACAGCTGTGGTTCGACATTCTTTAAGCAATTGGAAAACAGCTGGATCATCCAATGGAATTTGGGTAATATCTACCGGCTTATCATTACCTTTATTAATGGCTTGTACAGCATTATCAATAATTGTTAAAGTCCTTAAACCCAAGAAATCGAACTTTACCAAGCCAATAGTTTCGACATCATTCTTATCAAATTGGCTGAGAATTCCATCGCTGTGTTCATCTTTATAAACAGGACAAAATGCTGATAATTTATCAGGAGCAATCACCACACCACCAGCGTGTTTTCCCGTGTTTCGAGTCAAGCCTTCGAGTTGCAAAGCTAAATCATATAAATCTTTGGCATCTTCGTCAGTTTCAATCTTTAAAGATAACTCGGTTGACTCTTTAAGGGCATCGGTTAAATTTATACCCAAATCATTGGGGATTAACTTAGCAATACCATCCACCACAGGATAAGGAAAACCCAATACACGCCCAACATCACGCACCACAGCTTTAGCACTTAATGTTCCATAAGTAATAATTTGACTAACTTGATTCTTGCCATAGGTTTTGGCAACGTATTCAATCACTTCATCCCGTCTATCCATGCAAAAATCCACATCAAAATCAGGCATAGAAATACGTTCAGGATTTAGAAATCGCTCAAAGAGCAATTCGTATTGTAAAGGGTCAAGGTCGGTAATTTTTAACACAAAAGCAACCAGTGACCCAGCACCAGAGCCACGACCCGGTCCTACTGGAATTTTATTTTCCTTTGACCAGTTAATAAAGTCGGCAACAATTAAAAAATAGCCAGGAAAACCCATTTGCAAAATAATATCAACTTCAAACCCAAGTCTATCGTAATAATCTTCTTCACTATAACCTTCGAATGCTCCATGTTTTGCTAGATAAGCAGCAAGCCGTTCTTTTTTTATTCGCCTAAAACACTGATCAATAGATTCTC
>JALWML010000133.1 GCA_027083915.1 Lysobacterales bacterium
CATAAATTAAATCAACTGGGTTTTCATAAGCTCCAATATCCCATGCTCCATCTGTTGGTCGAGGTATGGCATCTATATCTTGCTTTAGACTGATTCCATACGACGAGAAAAATGTATCAAATATCGTAGGTGATTCTCCAGTATTAACTGCAGGTGAATTTACAGAAGGCTTTAAAAATATAGCAGATGTTGCTACGGTCGATTGAAATTGTGCAGAACCTTCTGCTGGAGAGTTTAGTTCTTGAGAGTATGTGTTTTGGACACCTATTACATTACTTCCTGAACCTGCTGCAAAATCTATATTTGCTGATTCATATAAATTATAATCTGTTGTTGTTTGCACACTGACGCTGGAATTGGCAACTCTTAAATCATAGCCAGTAGGCTGATCACGTGCTGCCAATATATTGTTGCTCAGTATGTATGGTCCTGATGTTGTTAATTGGATACCATTATCATAGTTAAAGAGAGTATTGTTGATTGCACCACCGTCTGCTGCTCTAAAATGTATGGCTGTCCCATCAGAATATCCACTTTGAGGATTCCATGTTCCTAAATCTCGCGTATGAATATTCCAAACAGCATTACCTATAAACCAGGTATTAGTCGATCCAGATGTTACGATGCCTTCGGGTGCATTATAAACCTTGTTGTTGACTATCCAAATACTATCTCCCATATTATGGACAACAACCACAGCATCATGAAAATCGTGAAAATCATTGTTTATAGCAAAAATATGATTGGATTCTTTTATATCTAAGGCATTTTCGTAGTTAGAATAAAAATTATTTCCAGCAACATAAATATAGCTCGGACGCTCATTATCAGGAATATTTGCCACTCCGACCTGTACCGAATCTCCGCCCATGTGATAGATTTCATTATTGAGTATCCACACTCTATCGACGTTTCGGCTAGGAGCAACTCCATGATAATCATTTTCTCCTGCTGCTGTTGGACGATAGTCTCCACGGTCGTAGATTAAGTTTTTATAAATAACGATATCATGATTTCGATTAGCAACAGGACCGCTTATGCCAATAGCTGACCTAAAACCAACATCTGTGGCTGTTCCAAACATTTCACAATTGCGAACCGACACATGATGTGCCTGAGCACCAGCATGTGGACGAATCCCAATCACAGCATAATCATTGCTAAACACTAGATTTTCTACAATGACATAACTGCCCTTAATAATCATTTCTCCAGATATCTCTCCTTTCTCCGCTTCACTCACACCACGAACCCACACAGGATTACCAGACACACCTTGGGCGGTAAATATCAATTGTCCACCACCATTATATGGTCCACCATGAATCTCAACCACCGACCCTGCAGCATAACTGATTTCAGGGATTGTCATCCTTGGTTTATCTGGGTAACCATAGGTATTGTTTGAATCAGTCGCATTCACATGCGTGTTATCAATATAATAATAGTTGATTTCTTCTGCAAATGGCCAGGAAGCAGGTTGTGCTGGTGCTTGCTCATCAATACCGAATGATGGAGCAGGGATTCCAACCGGTGGCTGGTAGTTTTGAGCCATTAGATTCTGTCCAAGTCCAATCATCAACAATAAACTTAACAAAAACAGTTTGCTTTTAACGTGTTGTTTTACTTTCATTGTTTACTCCACTGTAAATAATTATTCAAAACCATTAATAAAAATTAAATCAGACGCATATTCATAGGCTCCTATATCTGGAGCTATTCCTGCATAGGCTAAACTGATTTTCTGACCGCTATTCCATGACAGTGCAGTATTTAATGTGATTTCGTTGCTGTTATAATTGATAGAAACAATAAGAGCACTATCTGTTTGATTTTCAAATTGAACTCTGTCAGCTTCAACAATATCATTGCCGTTGCTGAACCACTTTGCATCATCTACTTGTAAAACTGTACTATTTGTACCTGAATTAGTCGCTTGGGCTAAGAATCCTCCAGCATCAATCATTGGACTATTGGCTTGTAAATGAAAGTAGAATTGGCTAACATCAATAAATAATGGGTCAATTTGTAAGCTGTTTTTAACAAAGTTTGGGCGATTTGACTGCCACCAACTCAGTGATTGTCCTGCTTCATTCGAGTTTGTTGTACGTGAACCATAGGCAATCGTATAAATTTCATCGACAGTATTGCTGAAGATGTTATTGTTATCAAAAACCACATCACTTATGCGTCCTGTTAATATTTGTACGGGCTGACCATCAAGAATGGCATACCAATCCCAACGAAAGTCATTCTGAATGAATTCATTTTGATAGAGTATATTATTTTTTAACTTTTGATCGGAAAATCCAGATGCAGTAGAACCAGAAATATCAATCGCACCTAGTTTGTTATTATAAAATACATTGTGATAAATACGATTTCCATAATTATTTTCCGCTTCTCCACCATAAATTGTCAAACCAATTGGTGGTCCAATATGATTATAGAATTTATTATTCCTTATTATCCCAAATTGAGCTGCATATTGTATACCTGCATAAGGAGATGAATTTCCAGATGAAGGAGTAAATGCAAAAACATTGCCTTCAACTATATTAAACTTGGTATCATCATAGGAAAACAATTTTGGAAATTCAGCACTACCAAATCCTGCATTGTCACAGTCATATATTTCACCAATTTTTTGTAATTCATTGTGAAAATAATTATTTCTAATCAAATTATAATTGCTGCATTTAAACGCCCATAAAGCATGTGCTCCTCGAGTAAACGTATTGCCTTCAATCAAGTTATAATCACTGGCAATCATACCAAGATTGTCTTGGGTTGTGTCAGAAAAAGTATTATTCAGTATTTTTGCGTAATGACTGGCTTGAAAGAATAACCCTGTTTTGGAGCTTCCACCAGAATCTAGGGCTCTTTCAAACACGCTATTTTTTATGACAAAGTAATTTGAACCTAAAACATTCATCCACCTTCGCACGTCATGTACATGCAGACCCTCAATTGCAATAAAATCCTTGTTTTCAACCCAAATCGCAGGGGAAAGCGATGCTCCAGTAATTTCAACTGCTTCATTGTTGTAATTTCTAAAGGTAATATAATTGCCATTAGCTCCTGAATTTTGCGGACTTAATTGTTCCGAATAAATGCCAGAACGGATTAGAACCAAATCACCTGCTACAGCAATACTTGCACCAGCAATTGAATTGTAAGCATTTCCATCATTTCCCGTACAATCTCGGTTTGCTATTGAATAGTTGCCAAGGCAATTTGTTGTTAACTGTTGGTCAACATAACGCACTTCTGCCTGAATTAACATACTTGTGAATAATAGACTACTGATTACAACAATTTTATTCATTATGTTTTACTCAAACCCATCCTTAAAGATTAAATCAACAGGAAGTTCAAAAGCTCCAATATCCCAGCCATTTCCGATAGGACGTGTGGTTCCATTTCTATCAGAATTGATATTCAACCCATAGTTGTCAAAAAATGTTTGATAGACACTACTGACTATGCCAGCATCAATGGCTGCAGAAGAAAGCTGTAATCCATAGTTATCACCTGCTGGATTTTGTAATAATGGCTCTGTTTCCAAGTTGTTTTGTCCTGCTCCTGGATAAGATGCCTCAAATTGACTGACGTTTTGAATTGTTGAACTGCCCCAGCGAATTTTCACATCACCATCGGGTTGGTAGATAATATTATTATTAACCATAGCATTACTAACCAAAAATCCAGGTTCAACAAATATATGATTGGCTCTGGTTGTATTGTAAATAATATTATTACTAATTTCTAAAGAACCATCGCTAACACCAGGAACATTAATACCAGCATCTGCATTGTAAATTGTATTGTTAACAACATGGCGGTTAAAACCTCCTGCTAGCATTATTGCCGCTGGAGACCAAGCTGTATTAGCATTGTAATTATAGCTAGGGGCTGAATGTACATCATGAATGAGGTTGCCAATTATGTATTGGTTTTCCCCAATTCCATCACTATCACTACCCGAAGTAATTCCATAGTTTGAATCATAGATATGGTTATTGATTATCCATAATTCACCTGTACCATATTGAAATTCAACACCTCCTTGACCAGCTGCATTTGCCTGGATTGCAAGATTGTTGTACAGAATATTTTCAGAGATTATGATATCTGAGGCCTGTTTAAGTCCGATAGGGGACTGCCTATTGGCATAGGATGTATTTCTGCCAATATAAAAACGCCTAGAGAATTGATTATTTGCTGGTATATTGTCGTCCCCAACCTGAATAAAATTCCCAGCATTATTATAAGCAATATTATCTAACACCCAAACGTCATCAACAAAGCGTCCAAATTTTATTCCGTGGTTATCCAAATCGACTGTCGGATTTTGATCCCAACCAACTTGCGAGTGTATTTGGTTATTGTAAATAACAATATGGTAGTTTCTTTGAGTATCAGAGTTGCCACTGCCAGCAATTTTCCCAGTGTTGACCATATCATGTAAATTGTTGTTTCTGATGGATACATGGTGTGATGGATAATTAACAACAAGCTTACCTAAATTAGTAAACTCCATATTTTCAATAATCGTATAACTTGCCTCGATTTCCCATTTGCGTAAAACGATGGTTTGTTCATCTCCAATAACAAATACAGGAGCCTGCTCGGTACCATTTGCCACGAGCACATCATAACCAATGGGAGCAAAATCATAAGTTCCATGAATCTCTATTACCGAACCAGCAGGGACGGAACTCGGTAATCTTTGCAATGGATTATTTGGTGTTCCATACTGATAAGAGTTACTGGCATTAGGGTGATATTGGTCTATATAGTACCAACCTGCTACTTCTGTAGCCCAAGGGTCTGGTCTAGTATAATAATCAGAAAGTTGCTCATTTATACCAAATTCTGGAGCAGGAATACCGAGTGGAGGTTGATAGTCCTGCGCCATTATTGTGGTAACAGTTCCAATAATCAATATTAGTTTTAGTAGATTTTTGTATAGTATTTTCATTTTATTTCTTCAATTTTAGTGGTTATTCAAATGCGTCAGTGAAAATTAGATCCATAAGAGATGACGCTTCACTCATTATCTTAAAGAAATCAAGTGGATGAACTATTTCATATCCGTACCAACCATACGATTGGGATGGCGATAAGGCCGACATTGTCATGTAGTCATTATATGTTTGAGTGGCAATAGTACTCCACATCGGCTGCTTGTCATACCATTGCGGATTGTTTATATTACCTGCAGCAAGTTCTGTTTTATAAAGTCTATCAACATAAGCAAGAGGGTAAATAATATGTGTTCTTCCACCACTATAAGTGCGAATTGTTTCTGCATAAACAAACCAATCATTAGTCTCATCGTAACCATTCTTAACTAAATAGTTTGTTGTTTGAAATAACATTTCTTTAATTGTAGCGTGATTAATCCCTGATGCCTGCCCCGTTAATGCAAGCTCTTTATCATGTTCATAGAAGCCAATAATATTGGCAATAAGTGAACCTGCCATCCATGGACTACAACCATTAGCGTTGTTATAGGCTCCATAATTACCAGCTCGTGTCATGGTCCAAAACCCAGTGCCTTCTGCTGCATCATTAAATTTACCCATCGGCACATTAGACATGGTGTTAGTTTCTGCGTCATAGCCAATACGCTCACGTCGAGTTTGCCACCATTGGATTAAGTAGTTAACTAAATGGGCAGAAACATCTTGATGGTAAGTTGCATCACCTGTTAACCTAACATACTCGTTCATAACAAACAGTGGCCAACCATAATCACGAGTGGCTTCACGATAACCTGCTTGATTATTTGGTGCATCAAAATTGAAGGGTAAAGGAAACATGTAAAGTGTAACAAATTTCCACCAATTGGCAATTTCAGTCATAACCTCATAAGAACGTTTATCACCAGTTAGCAGATAATAATCCACCAAACCACTGGCATGAGCATGCCCTCTATGAACATTTCTTGCCGTATGATCGACCATATCGTGTTTAATAGCATGTATTTCGCCTGCAGGTTGTTGCGGAGTACCAAAACCACTCCAGTAACCTTGACGAGGACCATGCGAAACATCTATATCCATAAAATGTCGCGTACTTATTTCTGCTAAGCTAAACCAACGTTGGTCACCAGTTCTCAGGTACATTAAAAAGAAATTGGTCGCACCTACGTGCGTATCATTATAAAATCCAGGAATGCGAACACCATTGATAACATTACTCCAACCACCACGCATACGACCACCAAAATCACGCCAACCGAAATTCGTAGCTGGCTTGTCTTCGAGCATACTCTTTTCATAAATTGCCTGCATCATATTAGCATCAAAACCTGTGCTTGCGGTCGTGGATGTACCAACATTTAATTCACCAAAGACACCTGATGCCGTGTACCACTGAGGTGAAGCAAAAAGCAAAAAATTATGTGATTGAAATAAGGCATTGCTTTCTTGTAGTTCAGTATCTGTTGCTAAGGTTTTGGCAAAAGTGAACCGAATTTGATGGGTTTTTGCACCACCTTCCCGTTCAAAATAAAAGGTATTAGGGCGTTTATAAATTAGAGTTCCATTTATACCTTGAACAGAAGGTGCGGTGTCTGGACTGGTCGTTATACTGCGTTCAGGAAATAAACTAATGGTTAATTGTTGTCCATTTATATTAAGTTCACCTGGAAATTGTTGCCAAAAATCACGAATCATCACTGCACTGTGATGACTTCCCGCATCAAGTGCTAACCAACCTGCTGCTCGGTTGCCTGTTCCAACGCCGCTGTAATTAAATGTATGTCCTTCATCCGTGCCATCGTTATAGGTGAATGTTCCTTCTTGCAATAAATAATGCTCACCAGAGACAGTTCCCGAATAAACTGCATTGTTTTCTCCGCCAAAACGATAATTAGTTGCTCCTGCATTAGCATAATTCATCTGTAAACCATAAGATGAAA
>JALWML010000134.1 GCA_027083915.1 Lysobacterales bacterium
AATAACAAAATAAGCCAGTAAAGTAAATACAGCAGTAACTGCCATTCTAAACATCATAGCACCATAAGTTTTGACTTCATAAACACCACCGTTATTGATGTAAATGGTGAAATAGGCAAAAACCAATATTAATAGTGCAAGTGCTGAACCTAATAATAACGTCGTCCAATTTTTTTGTTTGATAAAGCCATAAACAGCAGCAAAATAGATTAAACTGCAAATTAGATTCGTTACTACAATAAATAGAACATAGTTTCCTTGGGATGCGCGGACATTAAACAAATCAAAGATAACAGACGTGCTTAAAAAAAATGTTAAGGCTGCAAAAGCAAATAGTGGCAGTGCAAATAAATAAGGGAGGTATTTTTTCATAATTAGCTCATTAGGGTTAAAAGGGTTTGTATGTGTTTATCGCCTTCTTTTTTTAGATTAAATTTAAAATCATCCATGCGCCATTTGAACATCATCAAGCGAAATGTGCCCATAACAATATGGATTAATTGTTTAGAATTAACTTTGTCGGTAAAGTCGCCTTGTTTTTGTCCTGCTTTAATAATGGGCATTAAGTGCTTGTACTTAACTGCCATAATTTTCTTGATTGCCCTATTAATCTCTTTAGATTCTTCCATTAAACCATCTGAAAAGGCTGCTACCACAAAGTGTGAATTTTCAGAAAAGAAATCAAACTGAGAACTAAACATGGCAATAAATTGCTCAACAGGCGTTTTCTTAGATTTAATCGCTTCACCGAGACGCTGATCCATATCGTATTCCATATAGGTCAGCATGGCTTCAACAATTTTTCCTTTGCTTTTGAAATGTCGGTATAAGGCACTTTCAGAAAACTTCATTTCTAAAGCGAGATTTTTTGTGGTCAGGCCACTAATCCCAGATTTAGAAAGAATCTTACCTGCACAATCGATTATTTCGTGTTGTCTTTTGCTTATTTTAAATTCTTGCATTGGTTAATCCTGTAAATTTTTCATCTTTAAAAAAGACAATCCTAACCATACAACCGAAATTGTCATGCAAATGGCACCAATTAAGACCAAAATAGGCGGAAAACCAAGATAAACCTCAGCCAAAATACCAACAGGCATTAATAGACCCGTTAAGGCAAGCCATGAAATCGCTTTTACATGCTTGAGTTTGTCATGGAATCTTAATAAGAAATAGCCAATAAGCAGGTTTAAAAAGGCAAATAAATTACCGTGCACATGTGCTAAACGTGTTTCAAAATGTTTGCCGATTGAATAAGCATTAGCCCATTCTTCTTTACCAGGAGCAAAGTCCCGTAAATAGATTAAAAAGAATCCATAAGCCATAAAAAATCCCATGGTTAAAAAGCCAATAGCAATGTTGTTTTTACCGTTCATAATTATTTCCTCATTAAAAGTTAGTGAATGTTCACAAACTTCACTATAATCCTTGATTTTAATCTTTGCAAGTGATTTAATGAAAAAAGTTAAAAATCATTCAATGGCTAAGAACATGAAAAAAATACTTAAAAGACTACCGATTTTACCTATTATCATTGCCGTGGCAATTGCCATTGTGGTGATAGCTGTTAAAACTAAAGCGCCGATAGAACACGAAGAGTTGGGATATCCTGCAAAAGCAGTTGAGGTGATTACTGCCAAGAAAATTCCTTTTCGAGCCCGAGTGATGGCGTTTGGCAATGTTGAACCTTCAGTATTAATGAAAGCCAAGGCTGAAGTCAGTGGCAAAATAGTCTATATTCATCCAGATTTGAAAAAAGGCGCAAGTCTGAAGAAAGGTACGGTCGTATTAAGAGTCGAGCCAACGACATATGAAATTTCACTTAATCAAAGCAAAGCAGGTTTAGCAGGGAGCAAATCTTCTTTAGCTCAATTGGTGGTAGAAGAAAAAAGTGCCAAAGGTGCGTTAAAAATAGCCAAAGAAAAACTAGATTTTGAACGCAAGGAATTAGCACGTTTACAATCTATGTGGGATAAAAAATTGATTGCTCGCTCGACATTAGACAAAGAAGAAAAGAATGTTTTGTCGTTAGAACAACAAGTTCAAGATATCGAAGGCAAGTTATCAGCCTTTGCCAGTCGAAAAGCAGCGGTTGTTGCCAAAATAAAACAGTCAGAAAGTCTCGTTAATAAAGGCAAAGATTCTTTAGGACGTACTGAAGTGACTTTACCGTTTGATGCTCGCATAGGACAAGTTTTTGTCGAAAGTGGTGAGTTCACTCCAATTGGTGGAGTTTTATTTGAAGCACTGGGTGTGCAAGCTGTAGAAATCAATGCTCAATTGCCTCTCAGGCAGTTTCGAGCCTTGGTTTCTGATTTGTTTGATGGAGAAAATACCAGCTTGAGTCTGCAAAATCCTGAAATTATGCAGTTGGCTATTAAAAATATGAACTTAGAAGCCCGTGTTCGTTTGGTTGGCAATATCAGCGATCAGTCCGAGTGGCAAGGCGAGTTGATTCGTTTAAGCGAGTCGGTTGATCCCAGTCGTGATACCTTAGGTTTGGTAGTGGTTGTCAATAACCCGTATGAAAAAGTCATTCCTGGTATTCGTCCGCCATTACTCAAAGGCATGTATACTTCAGTTGAGTTCTTTGCTCCAAGTAAACCGACCATGGTAATTCCTCGCAAAGCTGTGCACCAAGGTCGGGTATATGTTGCTATGCCTGATAATACCGTTGATATTCGTCCCATTGAAATTGCTTATTCACAGGGAGATTTGGTGGTGGTTAAAAATGGATTAAAAGAAGGCGAGCAGTTAATCGTCAGCGATGTTATTCCAGTTATGCAGGGTTTGCCAGTGAAACAGATGATGGTTGAGGATTATGCCTTATCACTTGCTAAAAATGCGGCTGGAGAGTAACAATGATAAAGTATTTTATCAAACACCCAACGGCAGGAAATATTTTAATGATGGCTATTATTGCCATTGGTATTGCCTCATTAGCACGGTTAAATAAAGAATCGTTTCCATTACTCAAGCCAAGTAAAGTTCAAGTGAAAATGATTTATCCTGGTGCCAATCCAAACGATGTCGAAGATGCCATTTGTAATCGCTTAGAAGATGCCACCGATGGCATCAGTTTTTTAAAAGAACAAACCTGTGATGCCCGTGATAACATTGCTATTTTTACATTAGAAATGCAGGAAGCAGGCAATATTGAAGACTTTTACAATGACATCAAAGCCGCAGTTGATGGCGTGCAAGATTTTCCTGCCGAAACTGAAGACCCTAGCATTGTTGAATTGGGGCGTGTTAGCCCTGTTGCTAATGTTGCCATTACTTCACAAGGATTAACTAACTCAGAGCTCAAAGCCTTAACCGAAGAATACCGCGATAAGCTTTTGGCAAATCCCAAAATCCCAATCGTTTCTGTTGGTGGCTTTTCTACTCATCAATTGCATGTGTTAATCAATCCAGATGTATTATTAAAGTATAAACTTAGTGTGCAAGATATTGCTAACCTCATTGCAACCCAAGGTGTTGATTTACCTGCTGGGCTATTAGAAGCAGATGACAAATCGTATCAAATACGCTTTGATAATATCCGTAAAACGGCAAATGAGTTATCCAACTTAGTCATAATGAATACCAAGAGCGGTGCGGAAATAACCTTAGGCGATATTGCCACCATTAAAGACACCTTTGAAAATAAAGAAGACCGGATTGAACTTAATGGTCAGCGAGCGGGTTTGTTAAAGGTCAGCAAAAACACCACTGATGATATTCTAAGAGTCTATGCGGCTATTGAAGAATTTGTAAAAACTGAAAACGAGATATTACCCAAATCAACACAGTTAACTATCACTCAAGACGGTGCTGCTTTGGTCAAAGATAGACTTAAATTATTAATCACCAATGGTTGGCAGGGATTAATCTTGGCGTCCTTGGTTTTGTTTATGTTCTTCACTTGGCGCTATACTTTTTGGGTGGCAGTGGGTCTACCTGTTTCCTTTTTAGGTGGTTTAGCAATGATGGTGTTTTTTGGCGTAACCATCAATATGATATCCATGATTGCTTTATTAATGGCGATTGGGATTTTGATGGATGATGCCATTGTGTTGTCTGAAAGTATCGCCCACGAGTACAAAAAAGGCTTATCACCCATGCAAGCGGCGATTGCAGGTACTGAAAGGGTATTTGCAGGTGTGTTTGCATCTTTTTTGACTTCTGCTTTTCTATTCGGTTCGTTGTTAATGATGAAAGGCGATATGGGACAAATTTTGGGTGTATTGCCCGTGGTATTATTATCGGTTTTGACTGTTAGTTTGATAGAAGCTTTTTTGGTATTGCCACATCATCTTATGCACTCCTTACAGCATTCGCATGAAAAAGAACCGCATAAATACCGCAAAAAATTTGAAGCAATGTTTGAAAGATGGCGTGAAAACATGGGCAAAGCCGCTGATTTTGCTATTTCTTACCGTTATGTCACTGTAGGTGTTGCGATTGCACTGCTCATATTCTCAGTTGGATTAATTGCCACAGGCACGGTTAAGTTTAAAGCTTTTCCCGATATGGAAGGCAATACTGTTGATGCTCAAATTTTATTACCACAAGGAACGCCTTTGGAAGAAACCGAAAAAGTCATGGCACAATTGTTGGTGTCACTGGATAAAACCGTTAAAGAATTTAATAAAAACGAATCTGAACCTTTGGTTAAAAATATTCAACTCAGCTACGGTGTGCATGGACAAGTCCCAGAGAATGGTACACATTTAGCCACCATATCTTTGGATTTGCTCAACACCGAAAAACGCAACACCACCGTTGCAGAACTCACCAGCACATGGAAAGCCAATAGTGGTTACATACCAAGTGTATTGAGCATCTTGTTTCGTGAGCCTAAAGTTGGCCCTGCAGGTCGAGCGATTGAAATTCGCCTGAGTGGTGATGATTTAGACCGTGTTTCACAAGCTTCATGGGAACTGCAAAACTGGTTGCGTGGTTATGATGGTGTGAATAATCTTATTGATGATATGCGTCCTGGCAAACCACAATTTACGGTTGAATTGAAACATGGGGCACTGGCATCTGGCGTTGATGCACGCACAATTGCCGCACAATTACGTGCCGCTTATCAAGGTGTCAAAATAGATGAAATTTACCATCAAGGTGAGTCCTATGAAATTATAGCCAAACTTGAAAGTGAAAAAGGCAGGGAGCTACGTGATTTTGATAATTTCTCCATCTTTACCCGTACAGGCAACGCAATACCGTTAACCAGTATAGCAACCATAGTTGAAAAAAGAGAACCTGCTCGCATCGGTCGCATCAACCACCAACGCACCGTCACACTTTTTGGTGATGTTGATGCTGAAGTTGCCAATACTTCAGAAGTCATAAATGGCACAATCCAAAATTTATTACCAAAACTCAAAGAACAATTTCCTGATGTAGAAATAACTTTCAAAGGCGAGGTTGAAAATGGTACAGAAACCAAATTATCCATACTATCAGGATTTGGACTTGGAGCCATTGGTGTGTTTTTACTGTTATCACTCATCTTTAAAAATTACCGAGAACCAGCGATAGTTATGCTCAATATTCCATTAGCGTTAATTGGTGCCATCTGGGGACACCTCATCATGGGATTGGATTTCACCCTACCCAGCATGATTGGTTTTGTATCATTGGCGGGCATCGTCGTCAATGATTCTATCTTGCTAGTAATTTTTGTCAAAAACCACGTCGAAGACGGCATGAGCTTCCACCAAGCCGCAGGACAAGCTGTCCGTGATAGATTTCGTGCCATTTTCCTCACATCCGCCACAACCGTAGCAGGCATGGTTCCTTTATTATTTGAAACCAGCACTCAAGCCTTAATCCTCGTTCCACTGGTCACCAGCATCGTCTTCGGCATGTTGACATCAACCATGCTCGTCATGCTGGTATTACCTTCGGTTTACGGAATATTAGAAGATGTTGGGTTTTATAAAATTAAGAAAGCAGAGGTAGTGGTTTGATTACATGAAGCAAAGTAGCACATCCGCTGTAGGGTGGGCTCTGCCCACCGACAGTGTGTCTGCCAACTCGATAATTAACGAAAAAAGATTGAATTAAATTTAAACCATAATTTTTATCAATATGTAATTATGGTATGTTATTGTAAATCATAAAATAATTAGAACTTTAGCATCTTTTCTAAAATATTTAAATTAGGAAGAAATAAATCAATTAACCAAGAAGACCTTAAGTTATGCAATGGTCTCTTAAAAAAGCCTAATAAACTCAATAATTGGCAACATGTTTTAGATTCAGTAATTGATTAGTGGGTATGTTTTCTAATTTTTCTTCAATGCCGTCAGGCCAAATTACCACAATTTCATCAACGTGAGTAGCATCACCGAGTCCAAAGTGAACGTCAGTATTGTTTTGAGAAAGGTATAAGCCTTGTGCACCAATTTCAGTCATTTGCCATATGTCACCAGTTCGGATTTTGATACGAGCGCCCAAAGCTTGTGTATTTTCACCCTGTTGACGTAGCCTTAACTTTATCCAATTAGTGTGATGAGTGGCAGTATTTTTTAGCAACAAAGGTGAATCACCATAGCGCATAATGGCTAAATCCATTTTACCATCATTGTTAAAATCTGCTTGCGCTCCGCCCCTACCGACAAATTCATGGGTTAGTTCATTTCCTGCATATTGGGAAATTTCATAAAAGCCTTTGCCTTTTTCTTGTCTAAACAAGTGTAATTGTTGTGGTTCAAGTAGGCTATTATCGGCTTCTTGTTGCAAGGTGCTGCCATTAACTACCCACAAATCAAGCAAGCCATCATTGTCAAAGTCAGCAAATGAGGTTGACCAGCCAACGGTTCGCAGAGAGATTTGTCCCAGTCCCATGATTTCGCCTTCATCGACAAAGAAGATTTTCTTTTTGCCGTCATCGGTTTTCCAGTTCATGCTG
>JALWML010000135.1 GCA_027083915.1 Lysobacterales bacterium
AATAGCCACAGCTGTAGGTTTTATTGGCCATGGTTTGGCTCGAATAGTGATGTGGAGGAGAAGACGATGAACAATTCAATTAAACATGTCATGATGTACTCCCGCTTTGAGCGTTTTTGGCATTGGACTCAGGCTGTATTAGTTATTTCACTGCTTGTTACTGGTTTTGAAATTCATGGAAATTGGACATGGTTTGGTTTTGAACAAGCCGTTCAATTACACCGAATCGCAGCATGGACAATTGTGGGCTTATGGATTTTGGCAATATTTTGGCATTTAACCACGGGTGAATGGAGGCAGTATATTCCATCTTCGCCACGTAAATTAATCGAAATGATGCGCTATTATCTCATTGGTATTTTCCGAGGTGATGACCATCCATTCCATATGAGTCCAAAGCGTAAGCATAATCCATTACAACGCATGGCTTATCTATCGTTGCATCTCTTTATTACTCCACTAATTTGGGTATCGGGTGGCGTTTATCTATTCTATGCTTCTTTAACTGCGATGGGTGTGAATGTACCTCCTTTGGGCACAGTTGCCATGATACATACCGCTGGTGCCTTTATTATGCTAACCTTTTTGGTTGCTCATTTGTATTTCACCCTCACCACCAGTGAAAAACCTTTTGCTTTTGTTAGAGCGATGATTACCGGTTATGAAGTCGAAGAAGCCAATCGTTTTCATGAAGAAAAATTACAACAAGGTGTGGTTGAAACACTAACCAACCAAGCCCCAGATGGACGCAAAAGCTCCTTACCTGCCAAACTCGATTTTGCTCAAAGTGCTACGGGCTTGATTCTGGCTTTGTTTATGATTGGTCACATGTTATTTGTTGCCAGTATCCTTGTCAGTAAAGAGTTGATGTACTCGGTAACTAAATTCTTTGAGCTGTCTTTTATCTTTGAAGGCGGCAATCCAGCTATTGTTGCTGTTGCTGTTGGTTCGGTCTTTGCACTCTTTTTTGTCCATGCGCTGTTAGCCATGCGTAAATTTCCGATTAACTACCGTCAATTCAAGGCAATGAAAAGCTTCAAGGATTTTTATAACCACCCCGATACCAATCTTTGGTTTATTCAAATTGTTACGGGTTTTGTGATGTTTTTTGCAGGTTCAGTTCATTTATTATTAATGTTAACCAATCCAGGAGATATCGGGCCTTTTGCTTCATCAGATCGAGTCTGGAGTGATCATATGTGGGCGATTTATCTGATTCTACTACTTGCTGTCGAATTTCATGGTTCTATTGGTTTGTATCGACTAGCGATTAAATGGGGTTGGTTCGAAGGCTCGGATTCAAAAGCCAGCAGGAAAAGATTAAAAATTATCAAAAAAGTGATGAGTACAGTGCTTATTGCAATAGGTCTATTAACTCTAATAGCATATATGAAAATTGGTTTTGATCACAGTGATCACGTTGGAGAACGATTTACTCCACCTGTAATTGAACAGAACCAAGTTGGAGGCAAGCATCCATGAATATTATCTACAGCGATGCACTCATAATTGGTGGTGGATTGGCAGGACTCCGTAGTGCCGTCACTTGTGCGGATAAGGGTTTGGAGACCATTGTTCTTAGTCTGGTTCCGGTAAAAAGGTCGCATTCTGCTGCCGCTCAAGGTGGAATGCAAGCGAGCCTTGGCAACACCAAAATGAGTGAAGGCGATAACGAAGACCAACACTTTAAAGATACTGTCAAAGGCAGTGATTGGGGTTGTGATCAAGAAGTTGCCAGAATGTTTGTCACTACCGCACCCAAAGCCATCCGTGAATTGGCTGCTTGGGGTGTGCCTTGGACACGCATCAAAGCCGGTCCTCGTACCGTGGTGATGAATGCCAAACAAGTCAAAATAGAAGAGAAACAAGAAGCCCATGGCATGATTAATTCACGTGATTTTGGTGGCACCAGTAAATGGCGAACCTGTTATTCAGCCGATGCCACAGGGCACAGCATGTTGTATGGAATTGCCAATGAAGCCATGAAAAGAGACATCACTATTCATGGCCGCAAAGAAGCCATTGCCTTAATTCACAAAGACGACCGTTGTTACGGTGCTATCGTCAGAGATTTAAAAGACGGCTCGTTGACTGCTTATGTTTCAAAAGCAACCATGATTGCCAGCGGTGGTTTTGGTCGTATTTACCGCGTCACAACCAATGCCGTCATTAACGAAGGCATCCCTCAAGCGATGGCACTAGAAACAGGTAAAGTCGCCTTAGCCAACATGGAAGCCATGCAATTTCATCCCACACCTATTATGCCAAGTGGCATTTTGCTAACAGAAGGTTGTCGTGGTGATGGTGGCGTTTTGAGAGATAAAGATGGTCATCGTTTTATGCCTGATTATGAGCCAGAGAAAAAAGAATTGGCAAGCAGAGATGTGGTCTCCAGACGAATGATGGAACACATACGCAATGGCAAAGGCGTGGATTCGCCCAATGGTCAACACCTGTGGTTAGACATCTCTATTCTCGGGCGCAAACATATCGAAGAACACCTAAGAGACGTGCAAGATATTTCAATAACTTTCAATGGCATCGACCCAGCAGATGAAGGTGAAAAAGGCTGGATGCCCGTTTTGCCTGCTCAACACTATTCCATGGGTGGTATTCGCACCGATAAAAGGGGGCACTCTCATCTTAAAGGGCTATTCGCAGCAGGTGAAGCAGCGTGTTGGGATGTTCATGGTTTTAATAGACTGGGTGGCAACTCAGTATCAGAAGCCGTTGTTTCTGGGATGATTATTGGCAATTACTTTGCCGACTACGCCCTTGATGCATCCATCACTATTTCGACTGCAGAAATTCAACAAGCATTGAATAAACAAGATGCCTATCTTGATGGTTTAATCAACTCAGATGGAGGCGAAGACATCACCAAGATAAAAATCAGAATGCAAGAAATCATGAATGAAAAAGTGGGTGTTTTTAGAAATGGAAAAGACTTGCAAAGCGCCTACGACGAGCTTAAAGAGCTACTTGTAAGAAGCAGAAATTTAACCTTGAAAAATAAATCACGCGCAAATAATCCCGAGTTAAGCAATGCCTACAAAACCCAGAAGATGTTAAAGTTAGCCGTCTGTGTGGCAAAAGGAGCCTTGCTGAGAACCGAGAGCCGTGGCGCACATTACCGAGAAGATTACCTGAAACGGGATGATAAAAACTGGCTGAAACGAACCTTAGCTTGGTGGCGAGCAGAAGACGACATCGAGCCTGATCTCACTTATGAAGCAATAGACATCATGAAGATGGAAATTCCTCCCGCTTACCGAGGTTACGGTCATAAAGACATGACCGTTGAACACAAAGATACCGCTAAACGAGTGGAAGAAATCGACAAGATTAAGGCAGAAAATGCAAAAGCTGATCGCTATGAGCTTCAAGATTTGCTTATGCCTTTTGAGTTACCGATGAATTACAAAAATAAAAATGAAAGATTAGGAGATAAATAATGGCCAGAGAATTAACTTTTAAAATCCTGCGTTACGATCCAAGCCATCCTGAAATTCAAGCGCAGTTTCAGGAATACAAGCTAAAGGAAAAACCAGGGATGACATTGTTTATCGCCCTCAATCAAATCCGAGAAGAGCTAGACCCAACCCTAGCCTTTGATTTTGTTTGTCGAGCTGGCATCTGCGGCAGTTGTGGCATGGTTGTCAACGGCAAACCTCAACTGGCTTGTAAAGCACTGACCAAAAATTTCAATGCCGATTTCCCCATTACATTAGCACCGATGCCAGGTTTTGAACTCATTAAAGACTTAAGCGTGGATACAGGTGTTTGGATGGAAGCCATGACCAAACGGGTTGAAAGTTGGGTACACACCGAAAGCGAAACTGATATTTCCAAACAAGAAAAACCAGTCGATCCTGATTTAGCTAACGAAATATTTGAGCTAGACCGTTGTATTGAATGCGGCTTATGCGTCAGCAGTTGCATGACTAAACTCATGCGTCCCGATTTTGTCGGTGCAGTTGGACTCAATCGCGTCGCCCGATTTTATATGGACCCTCATGATGACAGAGAAGCCAGTGATTTTTATGAATTAGTCGGTGATGACAATGGCGTATTTGGCTGCATGAGCTTGATGGGCTGCGAAGATCACTGCCCTAAAGAAATTCCACTACAAAGTAAGATTGCTTATGTTCGACGAGAATTGGTTAAGGTTGGGTTGAAGCGTTGAAAAAGTTACGAGATGTTTTTTGTCCGCAGATAGACGCAGATTTTCGCAGATAAATTGTAAGGTGGGCTTGCCCACCAACAGTCTTTCAGATGCCTCATCAATCAACTCATTCTAAATTGTTTGGTGGTACCAAACCTACGTTACTTAACTCTCAATGCTTATTTTTTTAACTTAACTTTATAAGCATAAACAATACTCGATGCTTTAAAGATAAATAAAATAGTGTCTGATTGATTACGAATATATATATTTTGATAACCGTGTTGATATTCGTCCAATGTTTCACGATAAATTAATGATTTATTTTTAACATCTACAATATAGAGTAATAGGTCTCCAGGCATTCTACGTGTCTTTTCGACAAGCATGAATACATAATCCCCTTCTTTACTTGAAACCATTTTTTTAATATGCGCACTTTTAAAAAAGTCATAATTATTGAATTTATATATTGGTATTATTTCACCTGTTTTATTAATCTTAACTAGAGAGGGATTCTGAGGAACAGAGCTTCTATAAGAAATAAAATATTGCTTATTTTCAGATACGGTTGCAGCCCCATTTATTTGTAATCTATAACCATTTGCACTGTTAGTTATCTTGTTCTGAGTTATTTCTCCAGTTAGCTTATTAATCAGAGAATAATCTTCAAGTAATAAATATTTTTCATTTTGTCCTGAAATACTGTTCCTATGCTTGGCAAACTGCATCCATTTTCCATTTGTTATAATCACATCATCTACGACACTAATGGCGGGTTCACACTCTACAATTATCGGATAAAATGAAATAACACTATTTAATTTGTAGCTACCTTCAATACTTCTACAGTATTTTTCATCAATCTCAAACTTTGAGAATTTATTAATTTTTAACTTATCGTTTTCAAGTGAAACTGAGAAAATTGCATCTCTTGGAGGATAAACACCAATAAAAGGACTCTCTAAAATGATCGATTCAATTTCCACATTCCTATTACCAATATCCCCAAATAGAAAATGGTAAAGCAATAAAGCACCAACAACAAGTGCGATTTTCACTTGCAACGACCTGCTGTTTTTTACTTTAATAAAAAGCTTATTGAATTTTTCTCTTGTTTCTTCCATATTATATAATCTTAGTAGGTTTACTTTCACCAAACAAGCACTGTATCAGATGTACCAACAATTATTCAGTTTTAAATGTGGTGGGCGAGCCCACCTTACGTTTTTTATCTGTGAAATTCTGCGTTAATCTGCGGACAAAAAACGCAGCGTATCAGATGCTTTGATAATCAACCCGTTCTTAATTGTTTGGTAAAACCAAAGCTACGTTACTAAAGATTAAAAATAATTACCCTCAAAACTTATTTTTTCAATACAACTTTATAAGCATATACATCACCATCAACTGCATAGTTAAATACAATTTTATCAGAATGGTTGCTAATATTGCTTATGTCTATATTTCGTAATCCGTGATTACTTGTTACCAATTTCTTTCGATAAAGAAGTGATTTATTCCTTACATCAACAATATAAAACAACAGGTCTGGACCTGGACCTCTGCTAGTTTTTCTAACTAGCATAAATACATAGTTACCATCATGGCTTGAGGTTAATGCAGCAATGTAAGCATCCTTAAAAAAGATATAATTATTAAATGTATATAATGTTGTTTTTTCACCTACTTTATTTATTTCATCAATAGTAGGATCCATGGAACTTGAAAAACCAAGTGCAAAAAACCGTCCATTTTCAGATGCCGCTCCGATTCCATTTATACCATAACGACTCGTGCGATAAATATAGTTGTTTTCAGTTATTTTTCCATATCTTTTGTCAACCAAAGAATAATTTCCGAGCAATAAATATTGCTCATTTTGCCCTACTACATGATCATCAAGTTCTTTTTCAATGTGCATCCATTTTCCATTGGTATAGTATCTGGTTCTGGCAAAATCGGGATAACCACATACCACTTCCATTGGGTCAAATGTATTTATCTTTCTAAGATTTAATTCAAACTCTTTACAGTATTTTTTTTCTATCGCACTAATGCTCATGTTTTTTTTAACAGGAAGTTTTATATCTATATCTTTATACATATATTCACCTCGTTTATCTTCTTGAGGGTAAGACCAACTATACCTGTTTTCAGAATAACCTGATTTATGAAAAGTTTTTCCATCTGTAATAACCACTTCATAAAAAATATCCTTCATTGAATCGCACTCAACAACTATGGGTTCAAAAGACAGAACTCTTCTAAGCTTATGGTAATTATCAACATTACTACAGTATTTTTTTTCAAGCTTAATCTTTGAAAACTTGTTAATCTTTAATTCATCATTTTCAAGTGAAACTGAAAAGAGTGAATCTCTTGCTCGATCATCTACTTGATATGCATTCTTTTGTACAATAGATTCAATTTTGACATTCCAATTTCCAATATCCCCAAATAGAAAATGGTAAAGCAGCAAGACACCAACAACTAGCGCAACTTTCACTTGCAATGATCTATTGTTTTTTACTTTAATAATGAGCTTATTGAATTTTTCTCTTGTTTCTTCCATATTATATAATCTTAGTAGGTTTACTTTCACCAAACAAGCAGTGTATCAGATGTACCAACAATTATTCAGTTTTAAATGTGGTGGGCGAGCCCACCTTACGTTTTTTATCTGTGAAATTCTGCGTTAATCTGCGGACAAAAAACGCAGCGTATCA
>JALWML010000136.1 GCA_027083915.1 Lysobacterales bacterium
GTATCCCAGAGCTGTGACCCAGGAATAACTTGCAAACAACCATTTTCTACCGTTTCATCACCTAAGGGCAACCATGTGTTGATTAATTGTTGGTTTTCAAAATCCCAATAGCGCGTGTCTTTATGCCAATGCGTTTCAGACGAATACCGTGGTTGTTTCGTCATGATGCAATTGTGGTGCGATTGCACTAAATAAAGTGTTTCAGAATCAAATAACGCTTTTAATACTTGTGTGGCTTTTTGGCTCATTTGCCATTGTTGAAAAACTGCATCACGAGAGTATGCCAATAACAAACGTCTGATGGTATCACCACCGGTCTCTTCTTTAGTTTTGGGTGATCCTGGATAATGCACTTCTTGTTCGAGTTCAAAAGGCTTTACTCTATTTTTCAGGTGTTCTTCCACTTTGCTTTGAATGGCTTCAACCACTGACAAATCAACAAAATCACGCTTGACTAAAAAACCATTTTCGTGAAAAAACTGTATTTCTTGTGCTGAAATTAAATTTTCCTGCTTCATATCAAAATGTGTCATGGTGAAATTTTACCTTAAATAATGTGAAGTGAAAGATTTTAGAGGTAATCGCTAAAATTTAGTTTGATAACAATCAACAAATTTACTCACAAGCACGAATAAAGTCAGCAAACTGCTGATGTCCAAAGCCAATTCGGAAACCTTTTTGCCCAGTGCAAAATAAATCAGATGGAAAAATCAAAAAACCCGTTTGTTCAGCAATTTGTCTAGCGACAATTTCCGTAGATACTTTATCATCCTCTAATTCAACAAAAACACAACATCCAACTTTGGGTAAATTAATTTTAACCTCATATCCTAATAGACTGGTTAAATCAGACAGATGTGATTTATTGGGTAAAATGATGGATAAATTTCGTTGTGTTAGCTTTTCTGGAAGCTTTAATACTTCACTGGCAACACGTTCATCCAATTGAGAGTTGCATACCGACAAATACCCTTTAACATTATTAACAGCTTTACATAGTTCATCGTTATGACAAGCCATCCAACCCACTCGAATTCCTGGAATGGCATAGCCTTTGGAAATCACACCAACACTGATGCCCTTCTCATAACTATCGGCAACAGTTGGTAATTGGTCTTGTTTAGTGTGTTCTAAGCCTCGAAAGACCTCATCAGACAACAACCAAACATCGTATTGATGACACAGTTCAACCAAGTCAATTAACTCCTTATGACTCAATGTTGCTCCTGTTGGATTATGAGGGTAGTTAATCACGAATAAGCGAGTACCTGCTTTAAAATATTCTTCAACTTTATTTAAATCCAGTGACCAATTTTTTTCCGCATTTAATTCAACAATACTAACCTTACAACCCATATTTTGAGGAATTTTTAACAAAGGCTCATAAACAGGAGCAATAACCAAAACTTTATCACCTGCTTGTAACAAGGCATTATAAACACAAAATAACGCCTCTTGCGCTCCAGCAAAAGTCATCAACTCATCAGCTTTGATGCCATCATAGTGAAAAGTCGATAAAGTTTGACGCAAAGCCAAATTACCTTCATCAGGAGCAAAACCCAAATCAACTCCGTTCAACAAAGAAGCAAACGAACAACCAATAGTCTTCTCAAGCTCATTTTGGCTAAAAGGGTATGGATTGGTATTATGCATACTGGTCAACTTATTTCCCTTAAAGGAAGCAGAAAAAGTAGCCATAGCCAGTTGGGGGAAATTATTGTTAACAAACATAACAACTAGAATAATCTGAAATCAACATGGTATCAACTGTTAAATTTAGCTTTAATGAATTCATAACCATAAACCGTAATAAAGGACAGCATTATCCAAGACAACCATTTAAAAATATTTTGGATAATAACCACATGTAAAGGATTGCCGATAAGGTAATCCATTAATGGTTGACGAATAAGCATGGCATTTAGTGCCAATAATAAAAGAGATAAATAGACTGCTGCTTTAAGTTCTCCAAACTGCATTAGCTTATCTCGTGCTAAATGGTACAACACAATTGTAGCAATACCATATTCTATCGAAGTTATGCCTGCCACATAACGCAGCGCCCAAGAGGGCTGTATTGCAATTCCTTGCATTTGACTACCAATCCAGCCAGGCAACCATTCAACAGTAAAAACGTGAATAACAAAACCCGTTAATGAAGCAATTATTGCCAGAACTAATAATAAAAAATATTTCATAAGATAGCAATCATAACAGTAAACATTCAACTTTGATAAATACATGCATCTAACAAACTCAAAACATCATCCACAATTTGTTGATGAGCCTCTTCTATAAACTTTACTTTTCTAGCTTTGTAGTCGATAGACTTCATTTGCTCGACCATAACAAATCCTGTCAATGACGATTTGTTATTGACACTGACATGAAATGGTATTTTGCGATTGGTATTGGTTATAGGGCAGACCATTGTCATGCCTGTGGCTTGGTTGAATTGCTTGTTACTCACGACCAAAGCAGGTCTTCGCCCTTTTTGTTCATGTCCTGATTGTGGGTTAAAATTAACCACGACAAAATCTCCTTTTTGTGGGCAATAATCTACCACTCCTCTTTTCCTTTAGGCTCATCCCAATTGAGCTCTTCAACTTCATAATCAGCTGGCATTTCTGCCACTAAATCTTTAATTGTATATTTACCATGAATTTTATGGGTCGGGGTCAAAATAATTTTCCCATCATCCACCACAATTTCAACTTCTTCACCAATGTCAATATGTGAATTTTTGAGAATTTTCAAAGGTATTCTGATGCCTTGAGAATTTCCCCATTTTTGTATTTTTGAAAGCATTTTAGTTTTAACAGCTTATAAGGTATATCCAAGTATATACTTTTAGAGTAATATTATCTATACGTAGCAAAAATTTTAGCAAAATATAATTCATTTGGCAAAACCAAACCTTGTATCTACAAAATCTCCGAGCAACTCCGCGTCTTCTCTGCGAACCTCTGTGTTCCTTAGCAGTTTTAAATAAAACCACGATACCCAATGAGATTGCCACGTCGTTCCTCCTCGCAATGACCATTCTAAAGACAATTACTTTTAAGCTTTAACAATAGTATTATGAATAGTCCCAAAGATATTATCACCATTTTCGGCAAGCATTTTAATCTCAACATCATCGCCAAAACTCATAAACGGTGTGGTAGCTTTACCGTCTTTAATGATTTCTAGTACACGTTTTTCGGCTAAACACGATGAACCAAGTGATTCATCTTCATTGGCAATTGTGCCTGAACCTATCATAGCGCCAGCTGATAATGGGCGTGTTTTGGCAGCATGAGCTATTAATTGTGCAAAATTAAATTGCATATCAACACCCGCATCAGGAAAACCAAACCATTCGCCGTTGTAGCGTGTATGTAAAGGCAAATGAAGTTTTGTGTCTTGCCATGCATCGCCCAACTCATCTGGTGTCACAAAAAAAGGAGACAGAGCGGTTGGTGGCTTAGACTGTAAAAAGCCAAAACCTTTTGCCAGTTCTGCTGGTATTAAATTACGCAATGAAACATCATTTAAGATACAAACCAACTTAATGTGATCTGCTGCATCTTCTACCGAAACTGCCATTGGCACATCATCGACAATGACAGCAACTTCTGATTCAAAGTCAATACCGTAATCTTCGCTAGTGACAACAACATCAGCATGAGCTGCTAAAAAGCTATCACTTGTGCCTTGATACATTAATGGATCAACTAAAAAGCTTGGTGGCATTTCGGCTCCACGGGCTTTACGAACACGCTCAACATGAGCCAAATAAGCACTGCCATCTAAAAACTGATGCGAACGTGGCATAGGAGCTGCCAGCATAGTTAAGTCTAATTCGAAAGCATCTGCAACTTCACCTTTATTTAATTTATCATAAACTTCAATAAGTTGTGGTGATAATTCTGCCCAATCATCCAAAGCTTGCTGCATGGTTGTGGCAATTTCATTAACCATAACTGCATTTGAATTATCACGACTAACGACAATTAATTGCCCATCACGTGAACCGTTGTTTAATGTTGCTAATTTCATATTTTTATCTCTTGTAGTGGAGTCCCTTGTGGACTCCTTTTTTAATTTGTTATCGTAAAGTGGGTTTACCCACCAATTTGTAAGATAGACCCTTCCCATCATTTTATCTAAGCACTCTTTAATCCAACCATGTAAACATGATGGGCGAGGCCCATCTTACAATTCTTTTTAAGGAGCCTGCAAGTGACTCCATTAGGTCCTTATTGTTTAATCACAGGACAATCAGATTTATCAATCTTGCTTACATCAATCTTTGAAATATAATCATTATTAATCCTTATATCGACATAGATTAAATAAATAATGAGTAAAATTGATACACCTATACCTATCCTTCCTCTCTTGATTGCTTTTTTTCCTCGTTAAATTTTTCTTTTAAAATCACATTTATTAGCAATAGGAAATTTTTTGTATTTAATAACTTTACTTCCAAGATACGTTAAGTACAGTGGGATAAGTAAGAAGAAAAAGAAAAAACCATGAACTACTATTTTTGCTTCAAAAATATAATCATTTCTGCAATGCATGTTATCAAAATATTCTTTTTGAATTGGAAAAAGATAATAATGATAAACAGTTGCAAATAATATACCACCCACAAGCACCTTGCCAATCAATGGCAATTTTTCTTTAAATGTATATACCTCGGTATATTCTTGCTCCTGCTTTTCTTTCTTATTCATATTTTAATTTGTAAGATGGGCCCTGCCCATCATTTTATCTAAGTACTCGTTAATCCAACCGTGTAAACATGATGGGCGAGGCCCATCTTACGTGATTAAATTTGGTGGGTAAGCCCTTCATTTTTATTTTTTTGGTTTCCAACTATCTATGTATTCTTTCCACTCTGTTTGTTCCAATTCTGTAGTTATTTCTAATGGATCACGGGTGTCTATCATTACTGCCACTTCATCAGTCATGGCATTATCTTGTTTAAAGGCTTTAGCCATCGCTCCAGGATGTGGTCCATGAGTAAAACCTTGTGGATGATAGGTTATCATACCTGGGTGTATATTGTCGCGCGAAAAGAAGCTGCCCATGTGATAAAACAAAACTTCATCGTAATCATCATTGTTGTGGAAAAATGGTATTTTAAGAGCTTTTTCTGCTGTTTCAAACAAACGCGGAACAAAGGTGCAAATTAAAAATCGATTGCCCATAAATGTCGTATGAGCCGAAGGTGGCACATGGTATTTATGGCTCAATAAAGGTGAAATATCACGCCAATTTAATTTAATCGGCATTAAATTACCTCGCCAACCCACTGCGTCCAAAGGATTGAAAGGAAAAATCTGACAACTCATTTTGTTTTTATGCTTAATTAAATGCGTCCATTGTTCATCATCATTTTGTTGGCTTTTAAACTTGTCATTGATAGCAGGCACCTCTATTACGGCAGGGTCAACAATCGCATTGGGACCAAGCAAACCTTTATCAGGGAATTGATAATGAGCATTAGTGCACTCAATCATTAATATCTTGCATAACTGAGAGGTTTCTATACGCCATTTAGTACAGCGTGGCAACATAAAATAATCGCCTTCTGATAGTTTTATATGACCATAATCACAATAAACTTCTAAACTTCCTTCGTGAACAAAAAGCATTTCATCGCCATCAGCGTTACTGACTAAGTGGTTCATACTCTCATCTATCTTGAGCATACGCACCTTAATTGAGGCATTATGCATGATTATTGGCGATTTGTATGGACTGCTTTCAACATCCGTAATTTTATTGGTATCAAAAGCGCGTGGTTGTAAATCCCCTTCAAAATCAATCCAGCCAGTTGGCATGTTTTTATGATAAAAGTGCGCAACAGGTCCAAAAAAACCTTCTTTACCCACTTCGCGTTCATAAGTTCCTTCGGGTAAATCATAATGGGCTTGTTTGGCAACCACACCTTCTTTTTTAAATGTTTGTATCCAATTTTTCATTATAAAAACCCTCTTCTTTTTTGGTCTAATTCAATGGAATCAAATAAGGCTTGGAAGTTACCTTCGCCAAATCCTTGGTTACCTTTGCGTTGAATAATTTCAAAGAAAATAGGCCCTATACAATTTTGAGTAAATATCTGTAACAGTATTTTTTCACCTGTTTCTTCATCGGCATCAATTAAAATACTGTTCTCCTGTAAACGAGGAATATCTTCTTGATGTTTTGAAACACGTTTATCAATAATAGTGTAATATGTTTCTGGTGTCACAAGAAAATCCACACCTGCTGCTTTTATTGACTCAATGGTTTCATAAATATTCTCAGTATATAAAGCAATATGCTGGATACCCTCGCCTTTATACTCTTGAATGTATTCATTGATTTGAGACTTTTCATCAGGCGATTCATTTAGTGGTATCTTAACTGAACCATTAGGTGATTTCATTGCTTTTGATGTCAAACCCGTTTGCGAGCCTTTAATATCAAAATAACGAATCTGTTCAAATTGAAACAAATCCACGTAATACTGTCCCCACTTCTCCATGTTGCCGTAATAGACATTATGGGTTAAATGATCAATAAATGTTAGACCAACACCACTTGGGTATTGATTCATACCAGCAATATTCTCAAAATCGTTATCCAGCAAATCTTTATAATTTTGCTTATCCACTAAATACAAAACTGCCCCACCAATACCTTTGACTGCGGGTAAGTTTAAATCTCCTTTAATTTCTTCCGAACCATTAGCTAACGCATGTTGCAAAGCCGCTTGTGCATCATCAAAGACAATAGAAAATCCATTGGCACATGGCCCATGTTCCTTTGTAAACTTTTCTGCAAAGCT
Source organism: Lysobacterales bacterium (assembly GCA_027083915.1). Lineage (GTDB taxonomy): Bacteria > Pseudomonadota > Gammaproteobacteria > Xanthomonadales > Marinicellaceae > NORP309. Next base: position 6,827 of record JALWML010000136.1, read on the forward strand.
TTGTTTCTCATTATTAAAAATAAAATCAATACTTCCTTGCCTAAACAGTGT
>JALWML010000137.1 GCA_027083915.1 Lysobacterales bacterium
AGACCCTTCGAGTAAAGTTGCCTGCAAAGAAAAGGCAACCAAAGGTGTACCAAAAACTAATGTTGAATCATTAATGCCTCGTAGTTTAGGTGCTTGCTTGAGTGCAAATAATACAGCTATAACTGTGTACAAAATAAAATATGCCACTAAGAAGAGTTCAACTGTGTTAAAAAATTCAGGTTTATAATATTGGTAACCCCAAGCGGTGCCTATACCAAAAGTTGCAACAAAACCAACCACATTGAGGATTCTCCACGATTTAAACCACGCTATAAAAAACACACCTAAATCAAGCAATAAATAATAAGAAAATAGCTGTACATGACTGCCATGTCCGGTTGAAGTCAAAATAGGAGCGGCAAAACCGCCTATCAGACCAATCACAGCAAAAGCCAGAGAGTCTTGAATAACTGCCAAAAAAGCTGTTGCCACAACAATAACAACCAACAAACCCATTACCGTTGATGGTGGTAACAAATCATGAATTCGCATGGCAGCAAACAAAGTTAAATAGAGTAAACCAATGCCGCCACCTTGCAAACTCAAGGCATAGTTTCTTCTGTTAGATCGTAATTTCCACCCCAAAAACAAGAGGGTAAAACTGACAATCACGATGCCATAATAGCGGTATTCGATTGGAAATGTGGTGCGTTGAGCCACGTATTTAAGCAAGAAAGCAATACCAACAAACAAAACCAACATTCCAGTTCGTACTAAAGCATTGCCACCAGTAAAATAACCCAAGACCAAGTCTTTGGCTTTATCAAATAATCCATCCAAAAAACTTGGCTGTTGTCTTAACTCAACCGCTTCATCAGATTCAGGCTTGTCATCTTTAAAAAAAACTGTTTCATCCTGTGAGTCAGTGTCTGCAATTTGATTAGAAAGTGGCTCTTGTGACACTCTCGCAGGGAAATACCTCGGTTTATATTTGGACTCTTTGCTAGAATTTTTTTGAAGCGATATATTAAGCTCAGGAATATAATCTTCCACCAAGTCATCAATTTTTTCTTCTTCAGGTTCATGTGTATCACTAAGTTCTTGAGTTTCTTCATGCTGATGACTTGGAGAATGATGCTCAAGTGAATCAATTTTCATCTGTAATTGATATAGACTTTGGCGCAAGGAATAAACCCAAGCAAAAACGAAACCGAGCAATCCGCCTAAAATAAAACGAGAGCCTTCATCATTAGCACTGCCAATTACCATGCCAATAACAATGAAAATTACATAAACCATTATTTACTCACCTAAGATTGATAAAGAAATAGTAACCTGAGATTCATTACAAGTAAAACAATAGATTAAGAGTAGCGTTTATTAATACCTCAAGTTCAAACTAATGTAAACAACTCTAAACATCATATCTAATAATAAGCTCACAAAAAAGCCCTTAATTTTTCTAAGGGCTTTTTTAGGTTATAAACAGTTGCTTAAAAGATTTTATTCAAAACTATCTTTAAACAACGCTTGGTTAATAACAGTTTGAGTAGAAGCAGAACTATTGTAAGTCGCAGCATCTACAGGGTTAGTCATAGTTGCAGTAGCCGTATTATCAATTGTACCACCTGCATTAATATCCGCTAACACTACTGTATAGGTATAATCCATACATGTTGCTATAGCTCCTGCTGCTAATGATGTTGGAATACAGGTTAATACACCTGCCATAGTATCATTTACAACTAAGTTATCTAATGCAACACCACCAGTATTTTCGATTGAAACACTGAATGTGATAACATCATTTTCATCAGCTTCGTCAGGATGACCATTATCAGTTGTTAAAACAGCTGTTTTGGTTATTGCCACACTTGCTGGGGCAATAGAGGTACAGACTCCGAATGTTCCAACATTAGATATATCAATGTCATCAACTTTCCAGTCTCCCGCTCCAACAAAGGCATCTGTTGTTGAACGCCACCTTACTTGTATTAATTGTGATGCATATGAAGATAAATCGACCGTGACTTCAGTAAAAGTAGCAAGGTTTCCTGTCCAAGCAGGTGCGCCATTTCCGTCATCTAAAGCGCCATTGTAACCACCAGATGTAATATTTGCTCCTAAATCAGTCCAGTTTGCACCGCTATCTACTGTAATTTCAAGACGACCACCATCCCAGTTGTTTTCAAAGTCAAACTTGTGGAAAAAGCTAAGAATAGATGTTGCTGTTGGAGCAAACTCTTTAGTGGCAATTGATTTATCAGTAGCGGTTGGAACATCAGTAGATACAAAAGCATTACCTGTTCCTGTTGTATGGTCATCACCAAATTGTAAATCCCATACTTCAGCGCCTGCATCTTGGATTCTTACCCAACCAGAAGCTTCGGCATCTGCTATATCAGCATAAACCTCTAAGTCATCACTAAATACTGAAGGTACAATTGGTCCTGTTGGTATCGATGAGAATACAATGGTATTTTCATCTTCTAAATTATTGTCTAAATCCTCAGCTCTAACTATATAAAAGTATTCTGTACCAGAGATTAGAGAGCTATCCATGTCACCATAAGATAAAGTAGTTAAACCAGTAGCAATTTGATTTCCTGCATTGGGTGTAAATACACTTGAAGTTGACCTATAGACAGAGTAGTTCAATGTACCTGCTCCATTTGGACATTGGGAGGTGCCAGATGACCAAGATAAGTTGTTTGTGCATTGTTCAATCGCAGGATTTGATGCGTTCTCGATACCTGAGAATGTTGGGGCTAAGGTACATACACCAGTAGCTGTGACCGAAACCTCATTAGAAGCAGGAGTCAAACAACTTACTCCATCACTGGAGCGAATAATATAATAATAGGTCGTTCCTGCTGATACTGTATTATCATTGTAAGTATAGGTGCCAGAACTACCAACACCTGGTGAGGTGTCTGCAACTGTGCCAATCTCAATATAACCAGTTCCTGCTGATGTTGTTCTATAAACTTTGTAGGTTGTCATGGTAGGCTCTGTTGAGTCGTTCCATGAAATTTGCACATCATTAGCGGCAGCATTAACAGCACTTGATACATTAATTGGATCTAAAGCTAACAAGCAACCACATTGTTCGAATTTAAAGGAGGCAATTCGGGTATTCCAATTTGATGTTGGGTTATATTGCGCTGTATACCAAAAAGTACATTCATCAACAGGGTCAACACTTAGCGAAGTATAGTCTCCGTATCTTCCAGAACCATTGGATGCACTGCCTTCAATGATGGATGTTTCTCCTCTTGGCATTGTGCCTGCTGGATCATCTTTTAATCGTCCAGAATATCGCATGCCAGCATAAGTACTAGTACCTGAAGTATTATAACCAATAGCAATATTGCCATCTCCATCCATTGCAGCAGACGCCATCCAACGGTGGACACCATCATTTAATGTATAAGTTCCTTCGTCCTTTAATACCCAACCACCATTTGTTGTTGCAGCGGGTCTTTCAAGTTGCCACCAACGGACTCCGTGATAGTCGTTACCATCAACATCGGTGACCATATTACCAACTAAATATTGTTTTGTATCAATTGTTCTGTGTTGAACTCTCCACATAAGAGGTTGTTTTAATGGAAATAAATTGGTTGCTCCATCTGGTTGTGGAACTGACAAATCTCCGAAATTTGTACCACCTAAATTTGTATCAAACTCACTAACAACGATATTAATTGGTCCCGTAATCGAGCTATTGGCAGGAGTATCAAAGTCTGTTGTAAATTCCCAAATTTCCAAAACATCATCAGCACCAGGATCTCCATGGTATTCGCTGTCACGATGACGCATAAATATACCAGGTGAACCTGCAGGCGGTGGGATATCACCGTCAGCATCTGCTGGCATCATGTGTTGAAAACCAAAGCCTGGTAGCCCAACAGTTTGAAATACTTGATACCCTCTTGCCGTAAGACCTGCAAGCATATTAACTCTGTCAAGGGCATATTGCCTGTTATTTTCATTGGCGCCAATATAATAAGCTTCATTCCAGACACCGAATTTAGGGTAATCTGGACGGGTTCCAGATTCAGAACCAAATTCGTAGATGAACCATGTACTGCTAGTCGCCCCAATCGGGTCGGCAGTTTTAGAAACATATATACAGAAAGAAGTAGGAGTAAACTCAGTGAGTACCCATCGACCTTTGGGTTGTCCCGCTCCATTATCCGCAAGTTGATCAAACATAATAACTGGATCGCCATCACCACCACTACAGCCAGTACCTGCACCTGCAGCGATTGCATTTAATAAAAATTGGCTAGCAATTGTTCCGTCCGATTTGTTAATTATCAAAATCTCTGAACTTGTGCCATTATTGATTGATTGAATATAATAATCTAGCCCTACATCACCATTGGTATCAGAGGGATTAACACCTGTATATCCTAAACCATCAACATTAACTAAAGGTGTGTTGAAGGCGCTAGGAGAAAAGTTTTGTGGTAAATCCAATTGTTTTTGTGCTAAAGAATCAAAGCCATACCCTCTATCAGCAGGAGCTGGTCTTTGCCAATCTTTTGGGCGATTGTATTGCATTGGGATTTCCTTAACCGGATCTCCTGGTTGCCATGCTCTTGGAGCTGAAAAGTTTTTTAGATTAACCGTAACAATGGCTGGCGTTACTGGCTCTCCTATGTAATCAGGTCCAAATCGAGTTGTTTCTGATTGTGATTGTAATGAAATTATTAATAGTATTAATGAATATAAGGGTGTTTTCTTCATTTTTTTCCTCTCTTAAATTACTTTGTGTTCTATGAAATGAATGTATCCAGTGTCAGTTTGAATTTTGTACATGTCAAATGATTTTATGGGGCGGTATCTTTTGGTTCTTTTCTCAATTGTTTTATTTTCTAAAAATCGAACAGAATTGCTCGTTATAATGCTACCTGTAATAATGTCAGCTCTTGGAATTTGTTTCCTTTCATAATCAACCCTAATACTGCCTGTATGAGTGGTTAAACGAATAGTTTTGGATGCTTTGTTAGGTAGTTTTGTAAACTTAATATTTCCACTTTTTGTGAAAATATGTGCAGAATTTGTCGTCTTTACTGTTACGTTGGAATTATTACTTTCAATGGTTAATTCATTCCCTATTGTCTTGGTGCTAAGATTTCCTTTTTCAATTAATATTTGCAGTTCTAAATCTTTTGGTAAAATAATCACGGCATCGACTCTTTCCTTACTGCTAGCTATTGGAGGATTTGTGTATTTTATTTCTAAGTATAAAACATTATTGTTAATCTCATGAAATAATTTTGCTTGATGTTTTTTTGAAAATTGTGAAACAGCATGAAAGACAATACTGTCTTGCTTAGTTTGACGCACTCTCATATCGCCATATAAATTTTTTACAACAACTTTGTTAAAAGAGGATATATCTTCAGTATTATAGGTAAGTCTTTGGACTTCAATGTCTTGCGAGTAGGTAGCGGAATTTACGATTAATAACAAAAAGGTTATATATATTTTAGGTAGCATTGACTATAAGAGGTGAAAAATTTGTAACATCATACACTATCCTTACGACTTACTTAATAGTTTATAATTGATTTTTAACTTATTCTTTATTGATATGGTCAATAAAGTTGATATTTAAGCCTTTATGAAATATATTTCACATACTGAATTATATTTCATTTGTATTTAATGCCAAATCATCAACTCAATTTAGCGACAAAAGCTGCATGGCTTTCATATATTGGTGGCTATACACAAAGCCAAGTGGCAAAACGATTAAATGTGTCCACTGCCAAAGCCAATCGTTTGATTTCATTGGCTCATGCCAATAATTTAGTGAAAACATTTGTTGAAGGCGTGACAGTGGAATGTGTTGCACTGGAAGAACAGGTAATAAAATGTTTTAACTTAAACTCTTGTACAGTTGTTCCTGATTTTGACAATGAACAATCTGAATTCAATGCGGTAGGTTCGGCAGCAGCTAATTTTTTACACCAGTTATTAAAAAAAACAAAAAACTCAGTTATTGGTATTGGTAAAGGACGAACACTTTCTTCTGTTATCGAACACTTACCAAAAACCAAAGGCATTAATCTGCAATTTGTTTCCGTATCTGGTGGATTGACACGTAAATTCTCAACCAACCCATTTGATGTCATTCATAAAATTGCCGAACGGACATCCAGTGACGCTTATTTTTTGCCTGTGCCTTATATGGCAAAAGATAAGCAAGAAAAAGAGATGCTGTTATCGCAACAAAGCGTTGTACAAATGTTGGACTTTGCCAAAACAGCGGATATTTATATCGTCGGAATTGGTTCAATCCAGAGCAATGCCCATGTACATGAAACAGGACTAATTGAAGAAAGTACGTGGCAAATGATGATTAAAAAACAAGCAGTAGGCGATTTTATGGGTGAGTTCCTCGATAAAGATGGAATTAAAATAAACGACAAGTCCAACGATTTATCACTTGGATTAACCAGCAATGACATCAAAGGCAAAAAAATCATAGCCATAGTCGGTGGCAAACAAAAAGGCATTGCCACATTAGCCGCATTAAAAACAAACACAATAACCGATTTAATAATCGGAGAAGAATCAGCAAAACAATTGTTAGTGAATATGGGGCGTTGACTTTAGTCAACGAGTTTTTTAATGGACTAAAGTCCATTCTCCAAAGAGAAAAAGGTAAATATTTATGAGTGAAATAAAAAGAAATCCAGGCATGCCTCTCAATCTCGATTGGGTCGAAAGCATTCAAGTCAATACATCAGCAGTTGAGCGCCGAGCCAAATCTTACAGTGGTCGCCGTTCAATCAAAAAACAACACCAAGCAGCTTGGTTACTTAAGGCGCTAAGTTGCATAGACTTAACCACATTGGCAGGTGATGATACGGTTAACCGTGTTAGGCGTTTATG
>JALWML010000138.1 GCA_027083915.1 Lysobacterales bacterium
AAAGAAATAACCACTAAAAAGGCTTTAGATTTATGTGAAGCCATGGAGAAACTTATTCACAACCCAAGCGCTTCTAGTAAAGCTGATGTTGATGCCATTAAAGCAAAGTGGGATGAGTTAAATTCAGCAAGCACAATCGATGATTTTAAGCAACGATTTGAAGGAGCCTTTCGCACTGCCAGTTTGACTTTTGATCCACAACAACGCGATGAGTTTTTGAATCAACAAAGACAGCAACGCATCAACAGTAAGATTAAAGAATTGAAAAAGTCTGTAGGTGATTCTAAATTAGCTACATGGGAACAAATTCAGACTCAAATCAGCAAGTATTCTGGTTTTGATTTAAGCCATGCTGATGATTCGCAAATAAAAGAGTTTGAAATGGCATTAGCCGAACTTAAAGCTTTACGCGATAGCAAAACTAAAGAGCAAGAATTGCCAGAAAAACTCGTACAAGTCGCGGATAAGTTGGATGCTGCTCTTAAACACAAATATAATCAGCCTAATCAGATTAAACAATTTCGTCAAATGTGGGATGAAAATGCCAAGAAAGCAAAAAATAATGCGGCATTTTCGACCCTTAAGAATCGATTTGATAATGCAATGCTGAAATTGGCTGAACGCATCGAAAACTCGGCAGCCATGCGTGATGAAGCAGCAAAAAATGCTGTGGCAAGTATTGAAAAGGTCAAAAAATTAATTAAAGATGGTCAACTCGCCAAAGCAAAAGTGGGCATTAATAAAATAGCTGAAAACAAAAAGATAGCAGGTTTTCATCCATTGATTAAAGACAACAAGTTTGCCTTTGATAGCCTCTGGAATGAGCTAAAAGAATTGCGTCAATGGCAGACATGGAGTAATGATAAGGTTCGCATTCGACTAATTGAAGAACTTAAAGATTTGGTCGGTAAAGGGGTTCATCCAGATGCTTTGCTAAAGAAAATGAAGGAAGCCAACAAGCAATGGAAGGACATGGAAGACCATGAAAAGCTTGAAGGTGATCGTTATCCAGTTCGGAACCAAGAGCTTTATACTCAATTTCGTGAAGTACAGCAGGCATTGTTTGAGCCAGCACAGAAATTTTTTGAAGCACGTTCTGAAATTTGGAGTAAAGAACTGGAACAAGTGCAAGCAAAAGTACAAGAATTACACGATGTCGATTTGCAAGAAACCGAAGATCGTGATTTAGCACGTATGGTACGAGAAGCCATAAAACAATTAAGAAACCTTGATGCTGTTCCTCCAAAAGCACGAGGTAAAATTGCAGCACAAATACGCTCAGGTACTGCACGCATTGATGCTCATCTGCAGGAATCCTATAAGGTGGCGGTTCGTCGTAAAGAAAAGCTTATAGAACAAGCCCAAGCCTTAGTCGAGGTGGAAGATTTAGATGAAGCTATTGAAGCAGCAAAAGCCTTACAAGCTGAATGGAAGCATGCGGGGATTGTGGCGCAAAACCAAGAGCGTAAGTTATGGAAAATATTCAGAAAAGCCAATGATGCCGTATTTAATCGCATTAAACAACAACGCGATGCGCAAAATCAAGAGAATAAAGCTTTAATGAATACCGCAGCAGATTTAATCAAAATTTGTGAAAAGGCAGTTAAATCTGAAAAAACAGCACAAGGTATACACAGTTTAATCGAGCGATTCAAAGACGATTATAATGTTTTAGATGTTCGCAATAAATCATTACAAACTCAAGCCAATAATCTGATTGAAGCAGCAGAGAAAAAAGTGGCATCACTTGCCAATAAAGAAATTATTGACACCCTCAAAAATGCACAAAAGTTTGCCGTAATCTGCCAAGACCTCGAATTAGGGAAGTTGGATAAAGGAAAGGCTCAAGAAAAGTGGGATAAGCTTAAAAATTTGGATGATAATAAACTGGCTAAACAATTGAAAAATCGATTTGAAAATGCTGATAAAGCCAATAAAAATTACAGTGAAAAAGCAGGGCTAATCCTCATAGCAGCCGAATACCTCACGGGTCAAGCTACACCGGATGAATACAAAGAACAACGATTGGCTTATCAAGTCGATGAATTAGCAAAGCGCATGGGTGGTAGTGAAAGTCAAGATGAAACAGATCACGCTGTAGCCTTGCTAACCGATTGGTTTACTTTGAATGGAGCCGATGATGAATTTATAAAAGCCAATGACAAACGCAGCAAAAAAGTTATCAAGAGTTTGTTTGATTTGTTGAAGTGATTTCTATATTGGGATTTGGGTATTAAAAAAGTGATGAATTGAAGATACCATGGAAGGTATCATTTCAAAATAACGCATGATATAATCGCGAAATGACGATTATCAAAAACACAATCAATACCGAATCCGCCCAGTTTCATGCCAATTACCAGTTTATGCATCAATTGGTTGATGAACTACGTGACAAAACTGCTGCAATTTCATTAGGTGGCTCTCAAAAATCCAGAGAACGCCATGAGTCTCGCGGCAAACTACTAGTGCGCAATCGTATTCATGCACTAATTGACAAAGGCAGTCCTTTTTTAGAATTATCAGCTTTGGCAGCTAATGGCATGTATGGCGATGCCGCACCAGCTGCGGGTGTGGTCACTGGTATTGGTGTGATTCATGGGCAAAATGTTGTTATTGTTGCTAATGATGCAACGGTAAAAGGTGGTACTTATTTCCCGTTAACGGTTAAAAAGCATTTAAGAGCCCAAGAAATTGCCTTAGAAAATCACTTACCGTGCATTTATTTAGTCGATTCTGGTGGTGCATTTTTGCCTCTTCAGGATGAAGTCTTTCCAGATAAAGAACATTTCGGACGAATTTTTTATAATCAAGCACAATTATCCTCCAAAAATATTCCTCAAATAGCCGTGGTGATGGGCTCATGTACCGCAGGAGGTGCTTATGTTCCTGCCATGTGTGATGAGGCCGTCATCGTTAAAGAGCAAGGTACGATTTTTCTTGGAGGCCCACCATTGGTTAAAGCGGCGACAGGTGAAATTGTCGATGCCGAGACATTAGGTGGAGCCGAGGTTCATTCATCCATTTCTGGTGTAACAGATCACTTTGCTGAAAATGACGAACATGCCTTAGAAATCACTCGAGACATAGCTAAATACTTCAATCGTAAACCGCAAGAATGGCTACAAAAACAAGAAAGCAAAGAACCCATTTACAACGAAAAAGAACTGTATGGAATCGTGCCACAAAGCACGCGCACTCCCTATGATATTCGCCAAATAATTGCCCGTATTGTTGATGCATCAATATTTCAAGAATTTAAAGCCAAATATGGGACCACATTAATCACAGGTTTTGCTCATATTCACGGAAATCCAGTCGGCATTATTGCCAATAATGGCATATTGTTTTCAGAATCCGCACTTAAAGGCGCTCACTTTATCGAGCTGTGTTGTCAACGCAATATTCCATTGGTTTTTCTACAAAATATCACAGGCTTTATGGTTGGCAAAGAATACGAACATAACGGTATTGCTAAAAATGGCGCAAAAATGGTGACAGCGGTTGCCTGTGCCAGCGTGCCAAAATACACTGTTGTTATAGGCGGCTCATTTGGTGCAGGAAACTATGCCATGAATGGCCGTGCTTATGGCGGACGATTCTTATGGATGTGGCCAAATGCCCGAATCTCTGTAATGGGCGGCGAACAAGCCGCATCGGTACTAACAACCATCAAACAAGATGGCATGGATAAACGCGGTATCGAATGGGATGATAAAGAAAAACAAGCCGAATACGACAAAATCAAACAACTCTACGAAGACCAAGGCTCACCCTATTATTCCACCGCACGCTTATGGGATGACGGTATTATCAATCCAATAGATACTCGAAAAGTATTGGGATTGGCGATTGAAGCAGGATTGAATGCACCGATTCAAAACACCAAGTATGGTGTGTTTAGGATGTGATTATTTTGGCTTGCGCCACAGCTTCGCTGTTTAAGGAACGCAAAGTTTTTAAAAATATGACGTCATTGCGAGGAGTATAAGCGACGTGGCAATCTCATTGAGATTACGATAAGTTCTACAGATTGCCACGTCGTTCCTCCTCGCAATGACATGCAATTTTTTGGAAGTCTGATATGAGCTATTTCAGGAAAGTTGTCGAAACTCTTAAAACAACGCATGTAGGGTAGAACCCATGTGTTCTAACGTTTATCAGGTTAGTACGCAGTTATTTACTGGGTACATTTCAAAATAAAACCGTAGTTAGTTAAACAACGGGAGCACACGCGGGTGCTCCCCTACGGTGCTTTTTATAATGAATCTTTACTAAACACTAGCAACTAAAAGGAGAGCTGGAAACATCAAACCAGAATAATATACTGAAGAAGACCATAATAAGAAAAAGTACACCCCATATGTTTTTGCTTTTTGCATCGTCATCTAAAGAAAAATATTTGAATAGTGCAAAGATTGCAAATAATGATGGTGGTAGAAAAAACAAAAAGGCAGAACCCATATCCTCATTTTCTGTATATTTTTCTTTAATTTTAGTCAATTGCCCTTTTTCAAACGAAGCACTTCTGCATTTTTTGCAAATTAATACGGTTATGTTATCACTATCTACAAACTCCATGTTTTCTTTGCACTTTGGGCAAGAATAATTTGAAATTTGTGATTTTTGGTTGTCGAATGCTTTTTCTAATAAATCAGTTTCAAAGTTGTACTTAAAGGCACTTACTCCTTTTGAGTCAATAAATACACCATTACATTGAGGACAGCAATAGCCAAAAATATTTTCTTGGCTTTTTAAAATTAAATCAGTGCTATCTTTTGGACATTTCATGTTTAATATTATCTCATGTTTTTATATAAAAATGCTATAGCCCAAAAGTCATCTTTCAATTTCACAACCTAAATCACTAAGTTCTTTGTCGTCTTAATATTCACTATGATAGAATAAAAACATGAAAGAATTACTCAACAACCCAGAAAAGCTCCTACTCATCGGTGCAATTTTTCATCTCGCCTTTGTTGCCTTTCATTTGCTGTTTTGGAAGCTATTTGATTGGGTGCAGGATTTGAAAAAGCTTTCACACATTAATAAATCTGTCATGCAAATATTAAATCTTCGTTTGATTTTTGTGTTTCTTATCTTTGCTTATATCTCTTACTTTAATACAGTCGAAATGCTCAACAGTAAACTGGGATTGACCATGTTGGCTGCTATTGCCTTGTTTTGGGGATTTCGTAGCGTTGAACAAGTCATTTATTTTGGTATAAAAAACTTCGCTTCAAATCTCTTGTTATTGATGTTTTTATTTGGTACGGCTTTGTATGCTTGGGTGTTTTATTTGGGATTCAAAATGATATGACTATTAAAATAAAAGAATCAAAAGAAATTAATCAAGAAGAAGTTGTTGCACTTTATCGGGCAAATCAATGGAGTTCGGCAGATAAGCCAGATGAGTTGCTAAATGCCTTAAAAAACTCGCATACGCTTGTTACAGCACGTGATAATGGTCAATTAATTGGTTTGGCTAATGCTATTTCAGATGGTTTTTTGATGGTGTATTATCCACATATGTTGGTGTTGCCTGGGTACCAAGGCAAAGGCGTTGGTCATAAGATTATGGCAAAGATGCAAGAAAAATACCGTGGTTTTCATATGCAGATGCTTACAGCTGATGGCAAAGCAATAGAGTTTTATAAAAAAGTGGGTTTTGAAAAGGCTGGCGAAACTCAACCCATGTGGATTTATAGTGGTGATGAACATTAATCAGGGCTTCGAAAAAATATCTCCCAAATTTCAGTCTAATCAAATATAATAATCCCATGAAAAATTTCTCAATGTATAAAACCATCACGGTTGATACCGATAAACAAGGTGTCAGTTACGTGACCATGGCACGACCAGATGTGCATAATGCTTTTAATGCGCAGATGATTAATGAGTTAACCACAGCATTTGATGCCTTAGCTAAAAATCCTGACACTAAAGTGATTGTTTTGCAATCTTTGGGTGATTCCTTTTCAGCTGGAGCTGATATAAATTGGATGAAGGATATGGTCAAGGCAACTCAAGCTGAAAATCAAGAAGATTCCTTAAAGCTGGCAGCACTCATGCGCGCTATTAACTTTTGTGATAAATCAGTTATAGCAAAAGTGCAAGGTTTGGCCTTAGGAGGTGGTGTTGGTCTTATTGCTTGTTGCGATATTGTTATTGCCAATGAACAAGCGAAATTTGGTTTGACTGAAGCCAAGCTTGGTCTTGTTCCAGCGGTTATTTCACCTTATGTGGTTGATGCCATTTCAGCACGACACAGTCGCCGTTATTTTCAGACAGCAGAAATTTTTAGTGCGCAAAAAGGTTATGAAATGGGTTTGTTATCTGAAATATGTCCGATTGAACAATTGGATGAATTAGTGGCTAAACAGATTAAATTTTTACTCTCAACCGGACCAAGTGCTAAACTTATTAGTAAAAAGCTAGTCCACTCTGTTGTATCTCGCACCATTCCACAGCAGAAAAAACTGGATAACTACACCACGCAAGTAATTGCTTCAGTCAGAGTATCACCCGAAGGGCAACATGGCTTGAAATCATTCTTAGATAAGAAAAAACCGAAGTGGTGAATTTAGGTATTAGGTATTAGGTATTAGGTATTAGGAATCAGGTATCAGGTGATAGATTATTATGAGTTTTAGGGATTTAGAAGTATGGAGAAGGTCTTTGAATTTAAGTGTTTCAATTTATCGAAATTTATCATCATTAACTGATTTCGGATTCAAGGGTCAAATAACACGGTCTAGCTTATCTATTCCATCCAATATAGCAGAAGGCTATGGTAGAGAATCAAATAAAGATTTGATTAGATTTTTATATATTGCTAAAGGTTCATGTAG
>JALWML010000139.1 GCA_027083915.1 Lysobacterales bacterium
CGTATAAACTTCTCGGTTGGTGCATAGTTACCAGATTTTTTAGCGCTTTTTAAATATTCATCAATATCACTGAGATGTCCTTCAACTTCTTGTTGTAATATTTCAACAAAAACAGGATCTACAGACAAATCAGACTCTTCTAATAAATCATCGCCCAAATCTAATAAGTCGTCCTCAAAATCCAGCAAATCTTCATCACTTTGCTTATCACCAGAAATATCACTTTGCTCGTCTGACTCCGAAACTAAAGACTCTTGTGGTTTTTCAACTTCTAAATTTTGAGTATCAGTATCGTTAGATGCAGTATCTTCTAGCAATGCTTTCTTTGTAGTGTCCTTTTCGGCCTTGTTGATCACTATTTCTGAAACAGTATCTCCTGCTAAAACGGCTTCGGCAGCATTTAAAATTGCATAATACCCAGCAGGAACTTCAGATTCATGTTTTAATGCTTCAAATAATTCTGGCAAGATATTTTTTGATGCATCCATAACCAATAAATAGGATGATGAAACATCTTTTGTTTTGTTTAACACCTGATTAGTCATGTCTTCAATTTTCCAACTGAAATCACCTATAGCCATTGCACCAACTAACCGGCCACTTCCTTTTAACGTATGATAGATTCGACGAATTTCTCCTAATAATTCAAATTGCTCTTCCGGATTGTTTTTCCATTTTGGGTATATTTCATTAAGGTGTTCAACCTCTTCTTCAAACTCTTCTAAAAAGACTTCTTTAATATCACTATCGGTATCTTCACTAAAGGCTACTACTAATCGTTCAATATTTTCAGAAACTCCAAGTTCACTTGCAATTTTGTTTTCCAAAGACTCATCAAAATCCATCTCATCAATTTCATCAAGTTCTGAATTTAACTCTTCTTCTGATATTACATCTAGCTCATCAGCATTCAGTTGCTTTTGTAAACCATCTTCTTGCAAAATATCATCAGCACTATCAACTTCTTGCTCTTCATAGTCTTTAGATTCTTCAGAGAATTCCTCTGTTGTTTCAACTTCATCAGCCAATTGACCTATATCCTCTAAGCTAATATCATCTGATTTTACTTCTTCAATAGTGGCTTCTTCTGTAGTATCAACTTCAGTATTTTCCTCCTTGTCAGCCTCAAACAACTTCTTAATATTAGATTGAGCTAATTCTAAAATACTGTTCTCACCCTTGGTACCAGCACTTAAATATTCTAAGTAATATTCTAAACTGGCAATGGCCTCTGCTAAAGCATCTAATTTTTCCACATTCGGAACATAATTTTTCTTTAGCATATGATTCGAAGTGTAGTCTTCTATTCTTGCAATTTCATCAGAAACCTCACTAAAGCCAGACATCTTCAGGGCACCACTAATCTGCTTAAGTAATTTTGGAGAGGATTCTAAGTGTTCTTGATTCCATGATGATTCAATGTATTGAATAAAATTCTGTTTAACTTTTTGCAAAGAGTTTATAGATTCTTGAGCTAATACATCTTTAATTTTACGAATTTCAGACGAAGCTATATTGGACTCAGATTCAGTATCATCTTCTCCAATTTCACCAAGCGACAAAATATTTTCATCTAAAGCCAAATTAACAAAGAGTACTGTTTCTGCTATTTTCATTAAAGAATCTTTGGAAACAGTTTCTGATTCAGTTATTTCTTTTTCAACTTCTTCAACAACACTTTTTATGCGTGAACGTGCAACTCCTACTCCTATAATTCCCAATGTGTCAGAAATTTTATTTAATGAATCTAAGATAAGATTCATATCAGAAGTCTCAGCATTTTCATTTCTATTATAGAGATCTAAGTTTTCTTGTACCGTCATTAAATCTTCTTTGATAACAGTAGTTACTGATTCTAAAAGCTCTTTATTTTTACCTGACAAGCTCGTTTTTGCATGTTCAATTTCTGTTTCATCAGATATAAAGTCAGATAAATTAAAGAATGTTTGAATTTCCTTAATTCTTCTGTCTTTACTTTGAGCCAATGCAACATAGTACAAAAGATTTTTGGTTATTTTTTTATAAGGTCTTTCTGTCAAGTTTTTATCAGGCGATACAATCATGCGAATTGCTTGATCTAGTCGAGCAGCTAATTGCTTGACTGTCACAGACCTTTCCAAGCTACCATTAATAAGAGCTTCGAACAAGCCTCCTGCTACCCAAAACATTTGCTTCTCATCTTTTTCAAGTACAACAGTTTTAAGTTTATCGAGAATGGTTTGAATTTTCTTTAAATTTTCATCTACATCTTTACCTTTCAACCAGTTCAATAAACTAACTTGATAGACACTCCTTATTTTATTGACAACCTGAGTTAATTGATTTTCACTTAAAACAAAGCTCGCATTATAATTAGATTCAGGTATACCTAAACTCAGGTTCGGATTAAATAAAGCGCTCTCTGAAAGTAATTGGTCACCTTTAACTGTCCTCAAATCATTTACCAATGGTAGCAACACCATTGGAATATCTTTATGACCCAACTGAATTCTTTCTAAATAGTCTGGAAGTAGTAAAATTCCGCGAGTTAACACTTCAAAAGCATCTTTTTCCGAATCCACTTCTTTATCAAGAATTTTGGTGGCAACTTGCTCCATCTCTTCAGCAACCATAGCTGCTCCATAGAGTTCCACCATTTTAAGAGTGCCTTGTACTTGATGTAGATAGGTAGCACAAAACTGTAATTGATTTTCATCTTCTGGATTCTCTACATAGGCTTCAATAGCTGATTGCGCCCTACTTAAGGTTTCATCAAGCTCTTTTTTTACCCAAATTAATGTTGAGAAATCTATTTGTTCTATTTCACTCATACTTTTATCTAATCCAATTTATATGCTAAAGTTCTCTTATATGTTATTCGTGTCATGCCTTGGCTCTTCCAACTCCCTATATCAGTTGGGTTCAAAACAAGCAATCCCCCTTTTTTCAAAAACCTTTTCAACCCTTCTAAAATTTTTATTTTCTTTCCTTTTGAAAAATAAATTAAAACATTATGACAGAATATAATATCAAACTTAATTGTTGGCATTTTCTCAATCTTTAATAGGTTAAATACCCCAAAAGCTACTCTGTTTTTTATAGTCTCATCAATTGTAAAAATATTTGAATTTACACTCGTCAAATATTTTCTATAATTTAAATCTATTTCTTTTACTTTTTCTTTACTGTAAAAACAATTTTCAGCCTGAATCAGTGCAGGTTTACTAACATCTGTTGCTGTAATACCATAATAAATACTATCTTTTTTTGCCTTACTTTTTAATTCATGAAGCATCATCGCCAATGAATAAGGCTCTTCCCCCGTAGAACAACTAACACTCCAAACTTTATAATGAAACTTATTTTTACTCTTCAAAATATTGTTAAAATCTTCCTCGACCAGTTTATATGAAGGCCCGTGCCTAAAAAAACTCGTCTCATGAACTGTTAACCTATCCAACAATTCACTCCATTCTAGATTTCCAGTAATGCCATTTTTTATCATTTGCCAGTATTCTGAAAATGATGAGATTCCAAGTTCTCGCATTCTAGACCAAATTTTTGTTTGCAAAAAAAGCTCTCTTTCTTTTGGAATTGTTATTCCTACTCTTTTTTCTAACAATTGCGACCATTCTTCATAATCGAACAATTTAAAATCGGGTAAAAAAATCAACCCTTCATTTGAATAATTTTTCACTTTACTTAATTGAACTCATCTGTTGGCAACTTGAAATCTTGTACAGATAAGCGTAATTCATTAGCCAGTTCCACTAAGTTACCAATAGATTCAGCAGTTTGCTGTGTACCAACAGAAGTTTGGGTTGTAATCTCTTGAATCACGTTCATGGTTCCTGATATATTAGTTGCAGCTACAGACTGTTGCTTCGCTGATTCTGATATATTTTGAATCAACTCAGCCAAGTCATTTGATACAGCTTCAATCTCGGTCAATGCATCGCCCGCATTTTCCGCACGTTTTGCACCATCTACCACTTCTGCAGTGGTTTGTTCCATTGAAGATACCGCTTCATTAGTATCTGATTGAATAGTTTGAACCAATGTTTCGATTTGTTTTGTTGCATTTGATGCACGTTCTGCCAGTGATTGTACTTCATCGGCTACCACTGCAAAACCACGTCCGGCTTCACCAGCTGATGCCGCTTGAATCGCTGCATTAAGTGCTAGAATATTTGTTTGTTCTGAAATATCATTAATCAATTCAACTATATTTCCAATTTCTTGCGAGCTTTCACCCAACCGTTTAATACGTTTAGAAGTTTCTTGAATCTGATTACGAATATTATCCATACCTTCAATAGTTTGACGTACAATTTCAGCACCATTATGTGCAATAAGTACTGAACGTTGCGCCACATCAGCTGACTCTAACGAGTTAATTGAAACCTCATCAATTGATACGGCAATTTCATTAATTGCAGCTGAAGCATTTGTAATTTGGTGTGCTTGATGTTCCGATGCCTCAGCAAGGTGTAACGCTGTTGCTTGCGCTTCCTGCGCCGCTGATGCCACTCCAACTGACGCATCATTAATTGTTTTTACCAAGCTTCTTAAAGCTTCAACAGCAAAGTTAACCGAATCAGCAATTGCGCCCGTAATATCTTCACTCACTGTTGCATTTACTGTTAAATCACCATCGGCTAACGAGCCCATTTCATCAAGTAATCTTAAAATCGCCAATTGGTTTCTTTCATTCAAATCTTGTGCTTCTGCAGCTCGCTTTCTGTCACTCTTTGTTAATGAGAACAAAATAAATATCAACCATAATAACGCTAAGGCTCCTAGAATGTATTGAGCATTAATTGAAGGCAAAGTAGTTTTAACTTCCTTCAAACGCGTTGATAACTCCTTGGTTTGTTCCACAAACAAAGGTGTATCGAACACAATATCATCTGTTGCCGTTTGAGCTTCAAACAAATCTTGCGCCTTCATTACCTCATTGACATCAGCTTGTAAGTCATTAAAAACATTATAAACAGAACCCAGTGCTTCAATTACACTTTTATTAGCTACAGCTTTTATATTACCGTCACCATTAAACATTCCATTTAACACCTTTGAAAACCGATTGGTATCATCTTTTAACGCTTCTGACTCCTGAACAGCATTCATCCCACCTTTTAACACTTCACCCATACGTCTTAACATTCTATCAGCTAAAACTTGTTGCTGACCCGCGAGTCGAATCAATTCTCTAGGTCCATTTATCTTAACGAGCAACTTAACAACTTTATCATTTTTTGTCTGTAATAAAGGAATTTGAGAAGCAAACTTATTGTAAATTGAAGACATATCTTTAATTAAATCTTGCTTATCCAAAATTTTCCCAACATTAGCATCCATTGCCTTCCAAGTGGTCTGCACAACATCTAATGAATCTTTTACTTCAACAGGAACTGCTGGATACTCTGAGTTACCATTAGCTAATAAATCAATTTTTTTAGAAATATAATCTCGTGTAAACTTAAGCTTTTTAAATGAGTCTTCATCACCAGATGCAGATGAAATAGCATGTTGAGCCAATTGTTGGGCTTTAATCTGAATATCATCAGCCGTTTGTACATGAAGTACTTTATTTGATTCTACTGTACTTAAGGCAATGGAGTTAACGACGAACCCAATAATAAGTAACAACAAGATAAAAACTTGCCATGTTGGCAGAGTTCTAGCTTGCCCCCCTAAATCGTTTGATGTAACACTCATATTTTATACTCTCTTGTTGTTATACTGCAGCAGCATTTTGAAATTGTGGATCATTGATAAGCTTTTCGTCTTCCAGTACGTTCCAAACAACACCATCTTCTTCAAAAGCCAACTCAGAATATTTCAATTCATTTTCTTTTTTACTTTTCTTAACTTTCTGTTTATTCTCAAAGTGTTTTTGTCCAAAAACCTCATCTACCACTAAGCCGACTTGACCAACAATTTGCTGAATAACCACCATACGAGTATGTGCAGTAATTTTAATTGGTTGACCAGATAAATAAGACTTAAAATCAATTATTGGCAATAAATTTCCACGAATATTTCCCAATCCCAATACCCACTTCGAAATACCAGGAATTTTTGTCGTTTCAGATAAAATTAAAACTTCGACAATCTTTTCAATGGCAATAGCATAATACGTATCACCTACTTTAAAACCCACGCCTGACCACCTATCTTTTACTTCTTCAGTTAGTACCTTAACTTTATGTTTCAAGCTTAACCTTTCATACTCTGCAAGTAATTCAAATGGTTTAACATTATTTTTTGACATGGATATTACCCTTTATTATTTGATTTTATTGCATCAAGCAACTCTTCTTTTGTAAACGGCTTGGTCAGATAGAGTTCAGCACCGACAACCTTTCCCTTTGCCTTATCAAACAGACCATCTTTAGACGATAACATGATTACTGGGGTTGATTTAAACTCTTTGTTCATTTTAATTAATGCACACGTTTTATAACCATCTAAGCGTGGCATCATGATATCCACAAAGATTACATCGGGATGCAAATCTGAAATTAATGAAAGAGCATCGTAACCATTTTCCACCGACACAACATCGCAACCTTCCTTTTTTAATAATGTTTCTGCAGTTCTCCTAATGGTTTTAGAATCATCAATAACCATTACCTTCAAACCTGAAAAATCTAACTCTTTACTATTATCACTCACTGTTACACTCTTATTCTACTTAATTATTATTTATTTAGGAAAGATTAAAATATCAGCTAAACCACCTCATTTTCGCAATTATCCTTTACTTTGCACTAAGGATACTTGAAATGGTTTTAATTTTCATTATTTTTTATCAATTTATTCTTAAATTAATTTATCAAC
>JALWML010000140.1 GCA_027083915.1 Lysobacterales bacterium
GCACCAAGGCTATAAAAAAGCACTTAATAAATACATGAATAAAGACGCAGCTTCTGCAGGTCTGGATGTCGATTTAATATTGTTTTTAGTTGAATCATTAAAGTGGACAAAAGATGATGAACAAGCCTTAAAAGCACTTCAATTCACAAAAACACCTGTTATTTTAGTTATCAATAAAGCCGATTTAATTAAAAACAAAGAAAAGTTATTGCCTTTTGCAAATGAAATATTTCAAAAGTATAAGTTTGCAGAAATATTTTATATCTCAGCATCAAAAGGTAAAGGAACAAAAGATTTAGAAGAAAAAATCTATCAATTACTCCCTGATTCTGAGAACTTTTACCAAGAAGACCAGTTAACAGATAAATCAACTAAGTATCTTATTTCTGAATTGATTCGTGAACAACTCATGCTGCGTTTACACCAAGAGTTACCTTACAGTTTAACTGTCGAGGTGGAATCTTATAAAGATAAGGGAGAGATAGTGCATATCCATGCACTTATATGGGTTGAAAGAGAGCAACAAAAAAATATGCTTATTGGAAAGCAGGGTGAATCATTGAAGCAAGTTGGGATAAATGCCCGTAAGGAAATTCAAGATTTAGTGGGCAAGAAAGTCCATTTGAAATTATGGGCAAAAGTAAAATCAGCTTGGGCTGACAATGACCGCTTATTACAGCAACTCGGTTATAAAGATGATTATTAATGGCTAAATACACAGAAGTTTCTGGATATATTATTCATATGAGGTCTTATAAGGATAGCAGTCTTATTATTGAATTTTTTAGTCAGGACTTTGGAATGGTGCATCTAATCGCTAAGGGTATAAAAAAAAATAAACACCTTAAATCTCAGCTACAATATTTCAATCTCTTAAAAGTACAGTTTTTTGGTAAGAGTAGTTTAAAAACACTTGTTTCAATCAATATTGTGGAGAATAACCAGTTTGAACGGCTCATTGATAAAATGGCTGGGATGTATTTGAATGAATTAATTCACCTCAGTTTGCATGAGCGAGATGTGGCAAAACCTTTGTTTCACTCTTATTGTTCAAGTTTACAAAACTTTGGAGATTTGCCACTTTCCATAATTCTTAGGAGATTTGAATTTCAACTATTGAAACATAATGGCTTTGAACTCTCTGTTTCTCAATTTAGTCACCCAAATACGTGGTTGAGCATTGATGAGACAGTTGGTCTAGTATCGACAAATAAAAAAGCATTAAAATTATGTTCTGTCGCAGACTTGACGGCATTTATTAATGGAAAAAAACTCAGTTCGATTGAGTTAAAAGCTATTAATAAATTATTTAATGCAGCAGTGAACCTCAGTTTGTCACATAAAAAGATTTATTCACGAGACATGTTGAAATCATTACTCTCTCAGTAAGGATTTTACCCTATTTATTCACGCTTAGTGATTTTAATGTTCAGATAAGGTAGAATTATAAGAAAATACCTCTTCTATCATAGTTAATGGAAAGAAATAAGATAAATCAAAGAACAACTCAGGAAAAATTACTACTGGTTTTATCTGTAGTGTGTGGTCTTGGGATTACTCCGTTTATCTTTTTTCGAGCTATGCAAAAAGATTGGGCAATGGTTGCCTTAGATGTTGCAATTGTGATCGGTATGGTTCTGGTTTTTTTCTATGTCTACAAAACCAATAAAACCAGATACCCAAGCTTATTATTTTTATTTGTTGCTCAAGTTGGCAGTACAATTTCTTTTTACCTGAATGGTGGTCATATGGTTAACTGGATTTATCCAGCCATGTTATCAACCTTTTTTGTGGCCAAACCTCGTTATGCCTTAATTATAAATTTTATTATACTGTTAATCTACTCCCCCAAGTTGTTTACTTATTTTGAAACTGTTGAAATTATTGTTATTATAT
The DNA here is from genome assembly GCA_027083915.1 of Lysobacterales bacterium. GTDB lineage: Bacteria > Pseudomonadota > Gammaproteobacteria > Xanthomonadales > Marinicellaceae > NORP309. The sequence continues at coordinate 1,897 of JALWML010000140.1, forward strand.
TCAGTGTGTCAATTTCAAATATTATTACCTTTAGGTTTACCGAAGGGTTGAGGATTCAAGAAAAGGAATTAAAAAAACTCGCCTCTGAAGATTATTTAACAGAAATTGGAAATAGAAGAGCATTAAAAAAATACCTGGATAAATTGTGGGCTCAATTACAGAAAAATAACACACTGGCGACATTAATTATTCTTGATTTAGATCATTTTAAGAAAATCAATGATGATTATGGCCATTTAGTTGGGGATACTGCTTTGGTTAATATCTCGCGACTCATTCAAAGTATGCTAGATGACAATTATCAAGTCTTTCGTTATGGAGGGGAAGAGTTTTTAATTGTATGTCCTTGTATTTCAAAAGGTGGTTATGAATTAGCAGAAAAAATTAGAAAAGAAGTTAAAAGTGCAAACTTAATTGAACACACTAAAATGACTGTTTCATTAGGTGTGGCGCAATATGTTGCCGGAGAGAGTGTAAATCAATGGATACACCGAGTTGATGAGGCACTTTATCAAGCAAAAAACCAAGGAAGAGATCGTGTTATTAAAGTTTAAAATAATTCAAGACTAGCGAAATAGTCCTATTGAAATTATAATAAGCCATTATTATTTAATTCAAAACCTAAATGACAACGCAATACAATCCACAAAGCCTAGAAAAGAGCATTCAAAAAATATGGGATGACCAAAAAACATTTCACGTAACAGAAGATTCACGTAAGGAAAAATTTTACTGCCTAAGTATGTTTGCCTATCCAAGTGGTAACTTGCACATGGGTCACGTTCGTAATTATACCATTGGAGATGTCATTTCACGTTACCAACGTATGCTGGGCAAAAATGTTATGCAGCCTATGGGCTATGATGCTTTTGGTCTACCTGCTGAAAATGCTGCTATAAAAAATAATACAGCCCCTGCCAAGTGGACCTATGAAAACATGGATTACATGACCAACCAGTTTAAGCAACTAGGTTTAGCGTATGATTGGTCGCGTGAATTAGCAACCTGTGACCCAAATTATTACAAATGGGAACAATTGATATTCACTAAGTTACTCGAAAAAGGGTTGGTTTATCGCAAAGATGCAACAGTGAATTGGGATCCTGTGGATCAGACTGTATTGGCAAATGAACAAGTAATTGATGGCAGAGGGTGGAGAAGTGGTGCTTTAGTTGAAAAGAAAACTATTCCACAATGGTCAATGAAAATTACCGCATATGCCGAAGAGTTATTAACCGAAATTGATAAATTAGATGGTTGGCCAGAATCAGTTAAAACTATGCAACGTAATTGGATAGGGAAATCAAAAGGCATAGAACTGGATTTTGAAGTTGAAAATTATAGTGATAAATTATCTGTTTACACCACGCGCCCTGATACCTTATTTGGAGTGAGCTATTTAGCGGTTGCTCCTGAACACCCTCTTGCCTTACAAGCGGTTGAAAAAAATCCGCAATTACAATCCTTTTTAGATGATTGTAAAAAGGAACAAAGCAATGAAGCTGCAATGGCAACCATGGAGAAGAAGGGTAAATTCAGTGGCTTTTATGCTGTGCATCCGTTCACGGGCAAAAAAGTGCCGGTATGGATTGCCAATTTTGTACTCTTTAGTTATGGAACTGGTGCAGTTATGGCAGTTCCTGCTCATGATTTACGTGATTGGGATTTTGCTAAAAAATACGATATAGCGATTAATCAAGTCATTGAACCATTGGATGGTTCTAGCATAGACGTTAGCCAGGGAGCATATGTTGAAAAGGGTTTGTTGATAAATTCGGAAAAATTTAATGGCATGAATTTTGATGAATCTTTTAACGCTATAAAAAAAGAATTAGAAGAAAAAGGTATTGGTAAAGAACAAATTAATTACCGTTTACGTGACTGGGGTGTCTCTCGGCAACGTTATTGGGGATGTCCAATTCCTGTTATTTACTGTGATGATTGTGGGACTGTCCCTGTACCTGAGCAAGATTTACCAGTGGTATTACCAGAAGATGTTGTTTTTGATGAAAATGGTGGCTCACCGATTAAACAAATGCCTGAGTTTTATGAAGTTGATTGCCCATCTTGTGGTAAAAAGGCGACCAGAGAAACCGATACTTTTGATACCTTTATGGAATCATCTTGGTATTATGCTCGATTTGCCAATCCGCATAATGATGAAGCCATCTTAGATGAAACTGCCAATTATTGGTTGCCCGTTGACCAATACGTTGGGGGCATAGAACATGCTATTTTACATTTATTGTACGCTCGCTTTTACCATAAATTATTACGTGATTTAGGTTATGTGACTTCAAATGAGCCTTTTGAGAACTTGTTAACTCAGGGTATGGTTTTGAAAGATGGTGCCAAGATGTCAAAATCCAAAGGCAATACAGTTGACCCAAAGGAGTTGATTGAAAAATATGGAGCTGATACTGTCAGATTGTTTTCCATGTTTGCAGCGCCTCCTGAACATTCACTTGAATGGTCAGATGAAGGTGTTGAGGGTTCTCATCGTTACCTGAAAAGAATTTGGCAAAACATTTCTGACTTTGCGGCAATAAAACCAAACATCACTGATATCAATGAGCAAAACTTAAGTACAGAACAAAAAGCATTGCGCTGTAAAACGCATGAAACAATCAAGAAAGTTTCTGAAGATTTTGGTGTGCGAAAAGTTTTTAATACCGCAATAGCTGCTTGTATGGAATTAACCAATGCTTTAGTTAAATTTAAAGACAGCTCCGATAATGGGCAAGCCGTTGTCAATGAAGGATGGAGTGCGATTGTTAAGATGCTCTCTCCAATTGTTCCACATATTACCCAATCTTTGTGGGAACAATTAGGCAATGAAGGCTTGATAGTTGATGTTTCTTGGCCAATTTATGATGAAAATGCTATGGTTAAAGATGAAATTCAGATGATGATACAAGTTAATGGTAAGTTGCGAGCAAAGATCAATGTTGCTGTAAACGCCACGAATGATGAAATTGAAGCTTTGGCTTTGGCAGATGATAATGTTAAGAAGTTTTCTGAGGGTAAACAGGTAAGAAAGATTATTGTTGTACCTGGTCGCTTAGTTAATATTGTGGTGGCATAAATGAAATTTTTTAATCCCATCATAGTAGTATTTTTATTGACAAGTTGTGGGTATCATTTACGAAATGCTAACTTAGGTGAACAATACCAGAGTATTGATTTAATTATTAATTCTCGTTCTTTATTGAAACGCCCATTGCTGAGTGAACTTCTTGCCGCTGGAGTCAAAATCTCTGAAGAATCAGATGTTAAGCTAAAGGTAACACAGGATCGATTGGTTAAGATAGTGCAATCAGTAGGGGTCAATAATCAAGTACAAGAATATCGTTTAGAATACGATGTACAATACACAATTGGAGATTCTAAACTTCAAGAAATTCACCTAGAAAGGGATTATTCTTTTGATGTTCAACAAATTGGCGGTGGTCAAACCGAAGAACAAACACTCAGAAAGCAATTAGCGCAAGACGTTGCTCGTGCTATTATTCGTCAACTTTTATCATCTGCGCACTAAGTGAAAATTTACGCTAATCAACTTACTAACGCATTAAATCAAGGTTTGTCTTCATGTTATTTAATTGTAGGAGATGAGCCCTTACAGTTAATGGAAGCAGTTGATTTGATTCGGTCTAAGGCAAAGTCTCAAGGCTTTACTGAAAGTGAAGTGCTACATGTGGACAAATCCTTCAAATGGGAAACGCTTTATTCCAGTATGGGAACCATGTCCCTGTTTGCTGAAAAAAAGATACTTGAGTTGCATTTACCAACAGGAAAGCCTGGTGCAGCAGGATCTAAGGCATTGGTTGGATTTGTAGAAAATATACCGAATGACATAATCTTATTGATTCAATGCCAAGAGTGGACGGCAGCCAATGATAAGACAAAATGGGTTAAGACAATCGAAAAAAATGGCACGTTTATGCGTGTTTATATGCCTAAGCCTCAAGAATTTGGCAATTGGTTGCGTAACCGTTGTCGACAGATTGGTTTAAATGTTGAAAATCAAGCAATTACGATTCTAACCATTCGTTTAGAGGGTAATTTGTTAGCAGCAGCCCAAGAGTTGGAAAAACTTAAAATGCGTTTTGCCGATAAAATGATTTCAGCTCACGAAATATCAGGCTTGGTTGCAGATAATGCTCGTTTTGATGTATTTCGATTAACCGATGCCATGCTTGAGAATAATTTAGCACGTTGCATTAAAATGGTTAGGGCTTTGAAACAAAACAATACCGCTTTAGTCGTTATTCATTGGGCTATTGAAAGACAAACTCGAACTCTGCTTAGTTTGTCAGGATTACGACAAACAGGTCAACGAATTGGGCCTGCAGAATATAGAAAACATGGTATATGGCAGAACCAACAAGCGGCGATTCAATCGTGTTTGAATCGTTTGACAATTATTCAGTTGGAGCAACTTTTATCAGGGTTGGCAAATTTGGATTTAATCATTAAAGGCCAAGCATCAGGTGATGCTTGGCTAGAATTGGAAAAATGGTTTATTGATTTTTGTTAGCTTCAGCTTGCAACTTCTTTAAGTCTTCAATGACTTGACTGCTGTGAGAGCTGGCAGTCACATCTTCATAAAACTTAGCAATAATACCTTCAGGATTTATGATAAAGGTTTGTCTCTTGGCATAGTGCATCAGTGGAATTTTCTTAACAACTTTATAATCATTCGCCATGATTTCATCTTTATCGGCAAGTAAAGTGTAAGGAATGTTATATTTTTCAGCAAATTCCTTATGTGATTCAATGTCATCTAATGAAGCACCCACAACAACAGCTCCCAAATTTTCAATAGCTTTATAGTTGTTGGTAAAGTTTTTAGCTTCGGTT
>JALWML010000141.1 GCA_027083915.1 Lysobacterales bacterium
GTAGTAACTACATTATATCAAATTGGGTGCAGAATCAGGTCATTTATTCAAATCCTTTTTTGTTAACGGGACAGTAGTGATTTGAAATATAGTTTTCTGTAATCTCAACTTGGTTTTTTAAATTATCATAATCCATGGTATAAACCCCATTAGATGATAAACCTGAGTAATCTTTATTGGGTTTAAAGAATGAATTAAACTTGAAAGAATTATCTAATTTACATAGGCTTCTTTCATGACTGGTGGGTATATGAATTTTATTAATTAAATTAGACTTATTATTATAATAATCAGTTAATATTTTTGTATCTTTGCATGATTTAACAAGTTGTATAAAGTCTTGAGAGTCTTCTTTTTTTAAATAAGGGTTTATAATCCTATTTTCGAGGTTTATATAAAACTCAACTAAGCCAAGTCTACCTTTTTGATATTTTTCCTTTTTAAACCACGATTTAACACCGTTTTTAATTTTACTCATAACTTAGCCACATTAGTTTGTTTTGTATTGATTGGTATTATTTTACCATTGGCATTTTCAATAAACCCTGACCAGTCATTCATCATTTTAGTTCTATCAATCATATATTCAGCCTTGTTATAACGGGCTTCTACTTTGTTTTTTGTTTCGTGGCTTAATTGCTTTTCTACTACTTGCCTTTTATATCCCAATTCTCTAAGCGTGGTACTGGCAAGGTGTCTAAAGCCATGAACTGTGGTTCTGCCCTTCCATCCTAAGCGGTATAAGGCAAAAAGCATGGCATTGTTAGAGAAGGGTTTTAATTCAGGTTGTTTGGTAGATGCAAAAATGTATTTATATTGTCCTGTAATGGGGAGTAAATCTTTTAAAATTTGTATAACCTTATCGCTCATTGGTACAAGGTGTTCACGTTTCATTTTCATTAAATGTTTTGGTACGATTAATAAATGGTTTTCAAAGTCGATACAATCCCACGTTAAAAAACGAATCTCACTTGTGCGTAAAAAAGTATGTAAGGCAAGTATTAACCCCGTTTTGGTTGTTGGTTCTGACTCTAGTGAATCTATGCTTTTAACCAGTTCGGGCAACTCTTCAACTTTGATATGATTGAAATTTTTTGAGGTGTGTTCTTTTAAAACTATTTCCAGCCCTTCAACTGGATTAGATGCGATTAAATCTTTTGCCTTTGCAAAGATAAAAATATTATTACACCGTTGTCTAATTTTGCTTAGTTGTTCAAGTGAACCACGTTTTTCAATAACCTTTAATACTTTGGTTATTTCTACGGATTTAATATTTTCAATTGGCTTGTCACCAATATGATTAATTATATTATCCTCAAGCGAACGCCACACCTTTTGAGCGTGTTTATCTGACCATTTACGTTTTTTAGTTTCATACCATGCACGGGCAATATTTTTAAATGAAGTTGTACCTTTAGCCACCGCCTTTGCTTTTTTTCTCACTTCGCTAGGGTCGATACCATTAGCAACCATTGATTTTGCTTCAAATGCTTTAATACGTGCCTGTGCAAGCGAAATATAAGGAAAGACACCTAAAGCTAGGGTTTTTTGTTTACCGTTGTAACGATAGCTTAAACGCCAATATTTTGAACCGTTCGGATAGATGGTTATATTTAATCCTTTACCATCAGTCAATTTGTAAATTTTGTCTTTTGGTTTAGCATTGTTTAATTGCAGTTTAGTTAGCTTCATTGAAACAGTTACTTTAAAATGTACCAACAATTGTACCAACAAATATAGTGAGTTGTAAAGAACTCTTTTGAAACCTTATGATATAAACAATTACGCTATATCTAGCTTTTAGGCGGTTTTTATGGTGTTTTATGAAAGCTAATAAGTCCGTAGTTAGACTCCGAGACCGGCACCATTTTTTGGTTATATCACTTCATTAGCTTCCAATCTCAATCCAAAAAAATTAATCATTTATGGTATATAAACTCATATTTTGTTTGAATTGACCTTGAAAGCTACTAAAGCAATCTAATCCAAAAAACCACGGTTATAATAGAATCAATCTTAGTCTTAAAAAAGCACTCATTTATGGTATATATAATCGTATTTTATTAAAACCAACCTTGAGCATTTCTAAAGCAATCTAATCCAAAAAAACCATGATTAGAACCGAAATCAAACAAATCACTTAAAAAAGAATCATTTGTACAACAACAAACTTATTTATTCATGAGCTGTTTTTACAATGGGTGTCCTTGTATTTTCTTTGTATTTTCTTGAAATTTTTACCATCTTGGGCAGTTGTTAAGTGATCCTTGACAACTGAATCTTGGCTTAACTCCTTGTCTTCAAAGATTTTTATTATATGGTCACTGATGTTTTGTTTCGAGGTGTCAAAAAGTTCAGCTAATTGGTTTTGACTCATCCACACATTACCATCTTTAGCAAAAAGAGAGACCGATGATTTGCCGTCCTGTGTGTTGTAAATGATTATTTGATTTTCTGACATGATTTAGCATTAATACATCTAGGTAGAATAATTATAATCAAACACTGAAAAATAACAATACAATAATCTTACTCATTTCTTAAAGCATCGCATAGAGCTTCACCTTAGGAACTTTATGTTACGAGGTGATGTCTATTAAACCTCATTAACAAATTTCAAAAGTATCCGCATCGAGAAATGCAGGAAAGTCTTTCTTGAATTTATTTAAGGTTGAGAAATCTAGTTCAACACTGATAATTTGTTGCTGATTATCCTCGGCAAAAATTATATTTTTGCCGACAAAATCAACAATACTCGTGCCGCCAGAATGTGTTGTGCCATGTCCATCAATGCCAACTCGATTGACACCGATCACATAGGCTTGATTTTCTATGGCTCGTGCTTTGAGTAATATATCCCAAATAGCTCGTCTTGCATCTGGCCAATTCGCCACATTTATCAATAAATCGTAATCCTGTTTATTTCTTGACCAGACAGGAAAACGTAAATCATAACAAATCTGTGGCAATATTTTAATGCCTTTGAGTTCAAATATTTTCCGCTCAGTTCCTTGTGCAACAAAGTCTCCTTCTTTGCCTAATCTGAATAAATGCCGTTTATCGTAATATTCAACCGAACCATTGGCTGACACCCAATAAAAACGATTGACTTTTTTATCGCCTTGTTTCACAAAAACTGTGCCTGCTACCACGCAGTTATATTTTTTTGCCATGCGTTTTAACCAAAGCACATCTTTGCCACCACTTTCAGGTTCTTGAATATTTTTATCTTCAATGCAAAATCCTGTGGAAAATGTTTCTGGTAATAACATTAAATCAACTTTATTATTCTGAAAAAATTCATGTAACATTTTTTCTAAAGTGGCAAAATTAGTTTTTTTATCTAGCCATTGAATATCGTACTGAAGGGCGGCTATTTTTAAAGTTGACATAATATTTCTGCTGCTTTTTGTAAGGTTTTGTCATATTTAGCAAAGCACAAACGCACAACCTTATTGTTTTCATGATAATTGGCTAACTTATCTGCCTGATAAAAAGGGCTCAATGGAATTGCCGCTACACCTATTTCTTGCGTAAGCCAATGACAAAATTCTCGATCATTCAATTCTGATACATTTGAATAATCCAACAATAAAAAATAAGTGCCTTGGCAAGGTAAAACCTTAAACCGTGATTTTTCTAATGCTTTGACTAACACGTCTCTTTTTTGTTGGTAAAATTCGGCTAACTCGCCAATATGATTGGGCTGGTTTTTTAACATTGAAGCAATCGCATATTGTGCTGGCGTAAAAGAACAAAAGGTCACATATTGATGAATCTTTCTAAATTCAACCGTCAAATCAGTTGGAGCGACACAATAGCCGAGTTTCCAGCCTGTGCAATGAAATGTTTTACCAAAACTAGACACGACAAAGGCTCGCTTAAATAATTCAGGGTAGGATAAGACGCTTTCATGACGCAACCCATCAAAAGTTATGTGCTCATAAACTTCATCGCTAATGACATAAAGGTTATGTTCAAGCACCAACTTCTGCAAGGTTATTAAATCACTTCGTGACAATAAAGTGCCCGTTGGATTATGTGGACTGTTAATTATAATTGCACGTGTCTTGTTATTAATAGTCTGCCGCACCAATGACCAGTCAATAGCATAATCGGGTGTATTCATCGAGATATGCCGACAACGACCACCTGCTAATTCGACCGCAGGTTCATAGGAATCGTAAGCTGGATCAAATACAATGACTTCATCATCCTGGCGAACAATAGTTTGAATCGCAACCCACAAAGCTTCGGTTGCACCTGATGTTACGGTAATATTATTCAAACTATCAACTTTATTTTCTATCGACACATCTTTTTGATAGCGAATCTTTATCATTTCACCAATTTGTTCTAACAATTCTGGCAAACCTGATGAAGGACAATATTGATTCTTGCCTTCAGCGATGGCTTGATTGATTGCTGATTTGAGTAATTCTGGTGTATCAAATTCAGGGAAACCCTGAGATAAATTAATGGCTTTATATTGATGAGCCATCATCGACATTTCAGTAAAAATACTGGTGCCAATATGAGGTAACTTAGTTTGAAAAGATGGTTTCACTGTAACTTCCCTTATGTTTGTTTTAAAGAGTTACTGTTTATTTTAATGGAGATTTGATGAAAATAGAAGGGTCTCTTGAATTATGTTTTATTGTTCATGATTAGAAATGAATGCAAAGACCTGCAATCCCAACTGCACTCATACTAGTTTAGTCAGTATAAGTGCGATAAGGTTTTGCACGTTTCCTTTTTTACAACTGACCTATAAAGTCTCGTGCTATTTTAGTGGCTAATTCTACGCTGTATGAGTTGCCATCGGTTGCGTTGACTTGGAATACGTGTTTGCCGGTCAAGATGTTGACTTGACCGATTTTTTTGTCTTGGAAGGCTTGTTTGCCAATGCCTTCTAATGGGATGCCATCTGCTCCTCGGTTGCGAATGCTTTTTGCTAGGACTTCTTTGCTGTTACCATCAAGTATTTCAAATTTAATATAATGATTTTTGTCGGCAACTTTGAAGTTAAAAACACAGACTTCAGGACCATAAGGCTTGGATTTAGCTTTAATGTCTGTGGCACCTGTAAATTTATTTTTGATGTAATCAGTGGTAATTAACTCACATGCAATAATTTTTTCTTGTGTTTCGCTAGTATCTCCTGCTGAGCAGCCGACTGTTGAAAGTATGAACACTAATAACGAATAGTGTATAGCTCCTGCGATAAGTGACTGGTTAGATTTCTTCATTTTTTACTCCTATAAAATAATTTTGTGTATTCAGTATAGAAGTTTTTTCCCTCAGACTTCTGAGGATAGTCTTAGTAAGTTCTTATATTTGTTTGATTTTTGGGTTTTTTAGTATAAAGGGTATAGATTGGCTGTATTTTCATTTGAGGATGGCTGAATTTAAAGCACAAGAATCCTAAGGTTGAGTGGTCTGCTCAACCTTAGGTTATTACCAATAGTGCTTATTTAGTAGGTATTATTTGGCAATAAGTTGTGTATTCTGTACCATCAGAACCTACTTTGTTTTCAGTTCCGTCAGAACCTACTTTGTTTCCAGTTCCGTCACCACCGATTTTATTTTCAGTGCCGTCAGAGCCTACTTTGTTTTCAGTTCCATCACCACCGATTTTATTTCCAGTCCCATCTCCACCTACTGTTATACACACTTGAGATTGTACACCTGTTCCATCACCACCAACAGAATATACATTTGTTGATAAGATTATTGCTAAAGCTATTACTAATTTTTTCATGATTTATTTCTCTATTTTATATTCTAAAAATGAAACGCCATATTCTGGATACGTTCCTACACTTACATTTTCTTCATAGCTAATTAACAACTTAGTAATATCACTTTTATAGTTATCAACACACTGTCTAATTTCTCTATGAAGATTGTTAAATTTATTTGGGTTTATTTGTGAAGAAAAGATGGTTTGTTGTACAAATTTATCTTCTTTATTTATAGTTTTGGAGTTGAATATGATTGTATCTATTAGTCTATTTATTTGAACAGCAGTAATCTGGGAGTAGTTGATGTCATTTTTATAAGATAAATTTATAAAATCTAGAATTTCAACTTTTTGCCCTAAGTCCTTAATATTGCCTCTTTTCACTAATTCATCTAAGATGGCTTGATAAGTCAGCATGCCAGCAGCCCTTTGTTCACAGATACTTTGAAAGGTTCTGAAGTGCCCGACTTTAGTTATTTTAGTGCTGTTGTAATATTTGTGAGCTGTCCACCGTAAATCTTCTAGGATAGAGGCTAGCTTGTCGGGTGATGCTTTGGGAGACTCTCCTTTTAAATATGCGGGAATATAGCGTCGATTTATTCCAGTACGAATAGCAATGGTGACATTCGTGGCATCGGGATCTTGTTTTTTTGCTTCTAAAACTAACTGTTCATCTAATGAATTGAGTATTTCTGTTCTAGAAAGGCGAAATTTTAAAATTATCTTTGCAATAGCTTTTGATAACAGGTTAATGGCATTTTTCTTGAGTTTTAGGCTTTCATTTGCTTTTTCTTGAGTATTCATAATTATATTTTTTTCTGTTGTGTAATCTTACACATTTAAAATGATTGTTTTTTCCTATAATGACGACTCGTGGGTAAATGCTACGACGCGAGTTTGGTCAAATCTCCGACTGTAGCAATTTTAGTGGGATTGCACAACTCCACGGTTGTGCTTAAAGCCAGTAGCGAGAACAGG
>JALWML010000142.1 GCA_027083915.1 Lysobacterales bacterium
TAACTAGAATGATAAGAATAATTGCAGGCTTTTTCATTATGCTTAGTCTTGCCATGGCGCACTACAGTGGTCAGGTAGACTTTACACAAGCTAAATGGCTGTGGTTTACTGCTTTTGTGGGAGCTAATTTGTTTCAATCGGGTTTTACCAAGTTTTGTCTAATGGCAAATATATTAAAAGCTTTAGGCGTTAAAGAGTAATATGTATGCAGGGTTAAAGCACTCTCATATGCTTTTCATTACGATTAGCATTGTGTTGTTTCAATTGCGTTTTTTTCTAAAAAGCTTCAATAAACCAATTGCAAAGCCATTAAAAATAATACCGCATGTAAATGACACACTGTTACTGGTTACTGGCATCACTATGGCATACCAAGCCAATATCAATCCAATGGTGCATAACTGGTTGCTAGCAAAAATTGTTGCCTTAGTTTTATATATTGCCTTTGGTGCAATCGCATTAAAATCATCAGGTATTAAAAGCAAATTAAGCTATATTGTTGCAACCGTGCTATTTGTGTTTATGGTTTTAACTGCACTAAAGAAACAGCCATTTTTGTTTGGTTTATAAGAAGTTGCTAATATACCATTATTTTATGGTATACTTGTGCGCTTGAAGAATTTAAAAGAGTTTATTTGGAGAAAAATATGAATAAAAAACTATCCTTAATTTTAGCAATTGTTGGTGCTTTTTCTTTAGCATCTTGTGCTAAAGAAACCACTCAAACAGCTAATACTGCTGAATCTACTGCTAAGCAAGCCAAGAAATGTGGCGATATGTCCGCTAAAAAATGTGGTGATAATAAAACAGAGGCTAAGAAGTGTGGTGGCGAAAAAACTGCTGCAAAAAAATGCGGTGAAGGCAAATGTGGTGGCAAAGAAAACATGAATCTTGCTGCCATTGAAAAGAACATCTTAACAAAATATCCTCCTTTAGAAATTGAAATGAGTGCTAAAAAATTGGCAGAACACTCCTATCAAGTTCAAGGAAAAGCAGGTATCGCTACTGATAATGCAGGGTTTATTTCAAACGCTGGATTTGTTGTTACCGATGATGGCGTTGTGGTTATTGATGCATTAGGATCTCCTCCGTTAGCTGTTGAGTTGCTCAAAAGAATTCGTAAAGTTACTGACAAACCAATCAAAAAATTAATTGTTACTCATTACCATGCAGATCATTTGTTTGGCGCTCAAGTATTTAAAGAGCTTGGTGCAGAAGTTATCGCGCCAATAGGTAGCTATAAGTACATCAATGCTGACTCTACTCCTAAACGACTAGCAGAAAGAAGAGAGTCGTTAAAGCCGTGGGTTAATGAACAAACTTATGTGGTTAAGCCCGATACTATTATTGACAAAGCGACTGATTTTGAATTAGGTGGCTTGCACTTTACTATTAATGTTGTAGGAGCCGCTCACTCTGATGGTGACTTGACTTTATTGGTTAAAGAAGATGGCGTATTGTACTCTGGTGACATCATCTTTGGTGGTCGTGTACCCTTTATCGGCGGTGGAAGCACTAAAAAATGGGCAGATACACTGGCTGAAATGGAAACAGGGTTAGATCTAAATGTTCTTGTTCCTGGTCATGGTGATGCTTCAACTGATCCAGCTGCTGCCATTAAATTAACCAAAAGCTATTTACTTTACATGCGTGAAGTTATGGGTAATGCTGTTGAAGAAATGATGGAATTTGTTGAAGCTTATGAAGAAACCGATTGGAGTACGTTTGACAAACTTCCTGCTTTTGATGCTGTTAATCGACTCAATGCGAATACGGTTTTCCTATCAATGGAAGAAGAGTCTGTAGAATAAAAAAACACACTTTGCTTTAAAAGAGGGCTTATTGCCCTCTTTTTTTGGGTAATATATATCAATATAAGCAAATGCTAATGTAGTCGTTGCTAAATTTATATGATATACTTCAAAGTTAATGAAAAACAAATTGATTTTGAGGAGTTAATAAATGTCAACAAACAATGAGCAAACACAAAACATCTATGGGCAGATGGGTTTAGCAAGTTTAGCTATACGATTTACTATGGGTTTTATTTTTTGGGGTGGTTTTTCCCGTCGAGCTATTTATGCAGTAGCACCAGCCGATGGTAACCATTTTAAATTAGACGTCGAACACGCAAATTTTGTCGGTAATAAAATTGCTGCAGCCTATCCTGGTTCATTTATGCCAGATACATTGGTTTCAGTTATACAAAATGTTCCTTTAATGAACTTCACTATGTGGTTATTTTCATTTGCTGAATTAGCTGTGGGATTAGCACTTATATTTGGCTTTGCTACTCGATTGGCTGCAATTGGTGGTATGGCACTTAACTTTGGTATGATGTTAGTCTTTGGCTGGATGGGTTCAACCTGTCTAGATGAGTGGACAATGGCTGCTTTTGGTTTTGGTATATCAGCAGCTGTTTATATTACTGGAGCTGGTTATTATTCAATTGATAATAAGTTGGCGAGCGGCAAAATTGGTCAATGGAAGCTTTTCCCTTGGTTGTTTTCGGGCCCTTTCCCAATTAGTAATGATGCTTTAAAGAAGATGAGTTTATGGATTGCCGCACTAACTTTTATCTTTGTGGTTGGCTTCTATAATGTTCTTTACGGTGCAACTTACAGCAAACTTAAACCTCGTGTTAGTTTCCACCACCAAAACATCCAAATCTCTGATGTTCATGTTAAAGATGATGGGTCGCTTTCTTTTTATGGTTATGTTAATGCAGGTCCTGATACGCAAAAAGGTTATGTCATTAAAGCTGAATTAAAAGATGAATTTGGTGATAATGTAGCAACATGGGATGGTACAACTATGGCAAATAAGGCAGAAATTGATAATACATTCAAGATGCCTTGGGGATCAAAATTTGTTCGCACTCGCTTTGGTATCGGTGGTAAAACAGGAGCGCAAGCAACTATTAAACTGCCATCTGCTGAAGATATGGAAATTGAAGAAGGTGAAACATACACATTAAAACTTTCTCAAATCGAGGGCAAGCCTTTTGAATTTACTGGTGTTGCTAAGGCTGAGAATGGCGGATTTGTTCTTGAAGGTAAAAGCTCAGAACATTAAAACTAAATCTCAAATAAGGGTGCTATAATATCACCCTTATTTGCTTTGTTTAAAAGAGGAATAGTATGAGATTAATAATAAATATTTTAGCCCTAGTTGGTGTACTTGCCATTGGTGGTGGCATATACGGCTGGTCAAAGTTTGGAGATGATTATAAAACTTTTAAATCTTTTGATCCAAAAGCTGGTGAAGTCTACTGGGAAATGTGGACAAAATTAAAAGAATCACGTGTCACGGCGCAGGCAACTGTTTGGATTAAAGAATTTGATGAAGGTGTTACAAAAGAAGATGCTGAAGAATCAATGAAATTGGTTGCCAATGATATGAACATGAAATTGGTTGGAGAATTACCACTATCAGAACAAGTATTTGCAGAAACGGGAGAACCACAACGTTTTTTAAAAATATTTGAATTCTGTGATGCCCGAACAGCTCGTGCAATGGTTGATTATAATGTCTATATTTCTGCTTACCTTCCATGCCGTGTTTCAATGGTTGAACGTAAAGATGGCACATTCGCTTTATATTCTATGAATATGGATATGATATTACACGGTGGAGAGTCTTTACCACCAGAACTGTTTAAGAAGGCCTCTCGTGTTAAAGAAGTCATTTTAGCTGTTATGGAAAAAGGCGCTGCTGGCGATTTTTAAATTGCATTAAAAAGTGTTAATAAAAAACCCCGCTTTTTAGACGGGGTTTTTTATTAGCAGGATTTGAGTTAAAATGATTAACCCTGAGATTTTATCCACAAATCAACCTTTCTATTTAATACTCTCATTGGGACAGCCCCACCAAGTAAGATCAAATCATGAAAAGCTTTGATGTCAAATTTATTTCCTAATTGTTTTTGTGCTTTATCGCGCAAGCGCAAGATGTTAATCATACCAAGCTTATAACCCAAAGCTTGAGCTGGCCACACCATATAACGTTCAATTTCAGCAACCACATCAGATTCTACCGTTCCTGTTGTTTGAGCCATGTATTTAATGGCTTGTTCTCTGGTCCACTTTTTATAATGCAAACCTGTATCAACAACTAGTCGAACTGCTCTAAATAATTCTGCCTTTAAACGACCCAAGTCACTAAAAGGATCATCTTTATACATGCCCATTTCTGCTGCAACCTTTTCTGAATACAGTGCCCATCCTTCAGTATAGGCATTAAAAGGGGCAATTCTTCGCAGCAAAGGTAAGCTTTCTTGTTCTAAATTTAAGGCAATCTGCCAGTGGTGTCCAGGAATAGCTTCATGGTAGGTCAGTGTTTTTAAATCAAACTTAGGATTTGCCTTGATGTCACGAAGATTAATCCAATATATCCCCGGTTGAGATCCATCAATAGGTGGGTTTGTGTACATGCCGCCAGGGGCAGACTCTTCGCGTGATTTTGGAAATTTGCGAACTTCAACTGCATACTTGGGTTTAGTGGCGAACTGTTCATCCATGCGTTTACTGATGCCTTCTATGTAACCATTTAAATCATTCAGTAATTGTTGTCTTCCAGCATCAGAATCTTCATACAAAAACCTTGGGTCATCGTTAAGTTCCGTCATTCTTTGTCCTACTGTGCCTTTTGTCATTCCTTGTGATTTTAAAATAGCATCCATTTGTTTTAATATTCTTTGCACTTCATCCAATCCAAGTTGGTGAATTTGTGCAGGTGTTAGCTCGGTATCGCCAAGCATCCTAACCGCATCTTTATAAAACTCTGCACCACTAGGTTGCGCCCAAATGCCAGATTCGCTACGTGCAGACATAGACAAATCCTCTAGTGCCGTTATGACATTTCGATAAGCTGGATAAACTTTTATGGCAACAATAAGTTTGACCTTATCCAACATATGTTTTTTATCATTGGCTGTGATGGTTTTATTGTCTTTTAATTTATTGTCAAAAGAAGTGACAAAAGGGTGTTGGTTTACCGGAGGTTTGATAAACCCTTTCATGGATGCAATACTTTTATTAACAATGACCAAAGGAGGCACCCAATTGTTATCACTATCCGCTGACATCTTAGCTAAAATTCGTTCAACAAATAAATCATAATGATCCAAGCGCTTAATATAATCCTCGGCATCCGCTAAAGAGTTAACCTGTTGGTTTGTAATTAATGTATTAGGCACATCAATTAGCGGCCCATTAATTTGATTAACAATAAAAGGCGATAAACCCATCCACGTATCAATATAACCAATATCAAAGTCCTTACTACCTGAAAAATAACGCCCTAGACTTTGCATAACTTCTTTATTTTCATCAAAAGCAAGGGTGTGTATGTTTTTTAATTCATCTGTCGTTTTTCGCAAACTTGCACGTAATCGTGCCTCTGATTCTGGTGAAAAATCTGCTAATCGATGATTATACGAACCACCTGCCGTTTCTGTATCAATACCCAGCATGGTTGCTGCTACTGGACGTGCTTTAAAGAGTGTTTGGGTGGTTTTTTGGTACAACTCATCCAAAGAGGCTGTTGTTTTTTCAGTTTTTTGTTTGGTCTTGTAACTACATGCCGTAACCAAAACAGTACACAGTAATAAGGTGTAAATACGTTTCATCGTTTTCTCCAAAAGTGTTATTTGCCATAAATCATCATGACTTTGTCATTATTTTAACCGTTTTACATTTTAATATGGAGTTTTTAAAACGTTAATAGTCAATTATGGATACAGAAAACAAATCAAAGTTCTCATTCACTCAAAAAATATCATTTAAACTGCTGGTGATTTTTGGTCTTATTTTAATTTTACAAATTCCATTGTTTCTTGTGAAAGATGTTATTCGCGACCGTCAATCCATGCAACGCCAAGCACAGGAAACCATCAGTCAACGCTGGGGAGCCAAACAAACTATTGGAGCTCCCATTCTCATTAAAACAAGTTATCGCCACAATGAAAAAGGTGAAAATATAACTGTTAATGACTCAAAAAACGCAACAACTGCCAACTTTCAGATAAATTTACAGGCTCAAAAACGTTATTTGGGTATTTTTGAAGCCGCTATTTACACCGCTGATATTGAAATAAAGGGCAAAATTGACACAAGTGACTTACAACCGCTAAGCTCGATTACCAAGCTTTTTATACCCACGCGTGAGGTGCATTCGATTAAAAGCATTGATGGAGTTTTTATAAACGGCAATAAAATAGCCTTATCCCCAGAATACCGAAGCTATAATTCCATTCAAGGTTTTTCCTTAGATGTTAGTTCTCTAAACTTACCAACAACATTTAACTACCACATAAAATTGCAAACCACTGGTTCTCAAGAATTTTCAGTTATTGCTAACGCATCGCAATCTTCTGCTGATATGCAATCAAATTGGGCTTCTCCCTCTTTTATTGGTAATTATTTACCAGATTCACGCAAAATTTCAGAGCAGGGATTTTCTGCCAAATGGTCGGTTCAGCATCTTAATTTTACCTCGCCGATAAATGCTAGGGCAACAAGCTCAAATCACTTTGTTTATGAACCAGAAGTGGAACAGTTTGGGGTCAAAATCATCATTCCTGCCAATACCTATCAAGTTAATACTCGCACAGCAAAATACAGTATGTTAATCATTCTTTTATCCTTTGCGGGTTTGTTTTTGGCAGAAGTGTTTTTCAAAATACGCCTACATCCTTTCCAGTATT
>JALWML010000143.1 GCA_027083915.1 Lysobacterales bacterium
TCTTTAGCCTATTTGCAAAAACTACCAGTGGACGAAATAAAAATAGACAAGATGTTTATTGATAATTTAACCCCAAAAAAATCATCGCAATATGTGGTCAAAAGCATATTAACACTTGCTAAATCAATGGGGGTTGAACTTGTTGTAGAAGGAATAGAAACACAACAACAATTCGAAATCCTAAAAGATTTAGGTGTTAATTATTTTCAAGGGTATTATTTTTCTAAAGCACAAACAGTCAAACAAATAGATAAACTATTAGAGACCTTTGTATAACTATGTGTCAAAAAAGATCTCTAATAATGCATTGAATAGGAATTGAGATTAATCCTTGTTATTCATTTTAGCAATCTTTTTTAGTGCCTTATTCTTTTTAGCCGCTTTTGATGCAATTTCAATAATTTCATCACGTAAAGAATCAGATTTTTCATCAGTGTCTTTTTGCAAAGCAATAATTCGCTTTTTAGATGCTTTAATTTTTAATCGCGTTTTCTCAACTTTTTTGGCTGCTTTTTTTGCTTTTTTGGCTGCTTTCTCAGCAATTTTTGCCGCTTGCTCTGCACGCTGAATCGCTTCAACGAGTTTTTCTTCAAGATTAATATTATTATCAGTCATTTTTTAATCCCTATCTACCACTCTATTATTGTAAATTGCTTTAACTGAACCGACAATATTCTTATCGGGAGCATAAACAATAGATTCATCTTTATTTGGGTAATCCAAATTATGTAAAAAGTAACGAATACAATTTATTCGTGCACGTTTTTTATCATCAGATTTAACAACAGTCCAAGGAGCGTCCCCTGTATCTGTATGGAAAAACATGGATTGCCGTGCTTCAGTATAATCATCCCACTTACTTAAGGATTGAATATCAATTGGTGATAATTTCCATTGTTTTAATGGATCATGTTTACGAGAGTGAAAACGGCGCAATTGCTCTTGTTGAGTGACTGAAAACCAAAACTTAAATAAAATAATACCAGAATTCACTAACATACGTTCAAGATTTGGTGCTTGGCGCATAAATTCCAGATACTCTCTATCGGTACAAAAGCCCATAACTTTTTCAACACCGCCACGGTTATACCACGAACGGTCATAAAAACGCATTTCACCTTTAGTGGGCAGATGGTGAATGTAACGCTGGAAATACCATTCTCCACGCTCTCTATCCGTTGGCTTTTCAAGGGCAACAACACGTGCAGCACGTGGGTTTAAGTGTTCCATATAACGCTTTATAGTTCCACCCTTACCTGCCGCATCACGTCCCTCAAATAAGCAAACAATTCTTTGTCCTGTTTCTTTTACCCAACTTTGAACTTTTAATAACTCACGTTGCAGTAAATGTTTCTCACTTTCGTAATCAAATAAAGACATTTTCTTATCATAAGGATAATCTCCAGCTAATGCAGAAATTTTTAACAGCTGACTACCTTTCATCACTTTACTTGACTTCATCACCACATCAGAATCCACCAAGTGTTTTAAAACCTTCTTTGCTTGCTTAGTGGTTTTAATATCTTTAAATTTTGGTTGAGCCTTTTTATTCTTTTTCACAGTGTCTTTCATAAGTACCCTTTGGTTCTCGTTAATAATTGATAGTATAGCAGTTTTACCAGTTAAAGTTATTGATTTAAATCAACTATCAGCAGGATGATTAACGCCATCATTTGTTGGAACATTTTTCAACTCAAATGGGTTAACTCCATCTAAGCATGCCACATTAAATCCATATTGTTTTGGGTTTGAACGGCGTTGATGGTGAGTGTAGATACCACAAACAGAACAAAAGTAATGCTTGGCAGTCATGGTATTAAATTGGTAAAGTCTAAGCTTGCCTTTACCCTTTATTATTTTAATGCCATTAAGGGCAACAGAAGCGACAATTGCCCCTCGCCTTCTACACAAAGAGCAATCGCACCGTCTAGGATCTTCAATGCCATTTGGAAGTGTCAATTCAAATTGAACAGCTCCACAATGGCATGAAGCTTTATGGATTGGTTTAATGTTCATTTAAAAGCTTTAAGATAAACCCATATTCTTCTGCCGTTTCTTTATAAGCTTGAAAACGCCCTGATGCACCACCATGACCTGCATCCATATTGGTTCGCATAATTAATATATTATCATCTGTTTTGACATCTCGTAATTTTGCCAACCATTTAGCCGGTTCCCAATATTGCACTTGAGAGTCATGTAATCCTGTTGTAATCAACATATTGGGATAATCTTTTGCAGTGACTTGATCATAAGGAGAATACGACAACATATAATCATAGTATTTCTTAATTTTTGGGTTACCCCATTCATCAAATTCGCCAGTTGTTAATGGAATAGTCTCATCAAGCATGGTTGAAATGACATCGACAAATGGAACCGCTGCAATAATGCCTTTGTAGAGTTCTGCATTCATATTAACCACTGCTCCCATTAATAAGCCACCAGCAGAGCCACCCATACCAAAGACCTTGTCTTTATCGCCAAAACCTTGTGCAATCAAACCTTTAGTGACATCCACATAATCGTTAAAAGTGTTTTGCTTTTTCAACAATTTGCCGTCTTCATACCATGCCCTACCTTTGGCTTGAGACCCACGGATATGAGCAATTGCATAAATAAAGTCTCTATCAAGCAGGGATAAACGCGCATAAGAGAATGTTGGATCGACTGAATGACCATAAGAACCATAAGCATAAATTAAAATTGGGCGCTTTGATAATGGTGTATCCGATTCTTTATAGACTAAGGAAACAGGAACATGAGTTCCATCACGTGCAGTAACTGTTATGCGTTGCGATTTAAATTGTTTGTCATCATAACCACCAACTACCTCATCGCGTTTCATTAAGGTTTTCTCAGCGGAGTTCATATCATAATCATACACCGTAAAAGGTGTGGTCATGGAAACATAGCTATAACGTATAACGTCACTGTTTTGATCTGGATTATAATCTAAATACATAGTAAAACTTTCTTCGTCTGCTTTTATCTTTTTAGATGATTTATTTTTATAATTATACAACTTAATATGACGAATACCATTGCTACGCTGTTCAATCGCCAGTTTGTTTTTTAGTGCTTGCATATCATAAATTAAGGTCGAATCATCGTGTGCAATAACCTCTTTCCAACGACTCTTATCAAGCGAATGAGCCAAATCAGTTTTCATAATACGGAAATTTTGAGCCTGCCAGTTGGTAAGCACATAAAACTCATCATTTAACTCTTCAAGCGAATATTCGTGATCCTTTTCTCTTGGGAGAAATAATTTAAACTCACCTTTTGGGTTACTTGCATCCAAAATCAGCATCTCTGAGCTTAATGTACTGGTTAAACTGATAATAATGTATTTTTTTGATGTTGTTGCACTAACAGAAGTATAAAAAGTATCATCGCTTTCTTCATAAACCAAAGCATCTTTTTCTGTACTGCCTAATTCATGGCGATAAACGCGGTAAGGTAATAAAGTTGTTGGGTGCTTTTTAGTGTAAAAGAAGGTTTTATTATCCAAAGCCCAAACAATCGAACCAGTGGTGTTTTCAATCACATCATCATAGTATTTTCCAGACTCTAAGTTTTTAAATCTTAACGTGTATTTCCTTCTCCCTGTCACATCTTCTGAAAAAGCTAATATTTTGTGATTTGGGGAGATAGCTTGGTAATTAGAGGCGAAATAACTCTTGTCTTTTGCACGTTCATTCATATCCACCATAATTTGTTCTGGTGCATCTTTACTCTTAAATTTACGTGCATAAATCGAATATTCTTTACCCTCGTCAAATCGTGAATAGTACCAATACTCATCAATTTTATAAGGCACAGACACTTCTTTTTGTGGCAAACGAGCCACCATTTCTTTATAAAGTTCGTCAATTAAAGGTTCTTGCTCCTTTAAAACTGCATCGGTATAACGATTTTCTTGATTTAAGTAATCAATTATTTCAGGATCTTTACGCTTATCATCACGTAACCAATGATAAGGATCATAGCGTTTATTACCATGCTCTTGGTGGTAAAAGGGCACTTTTTTAGCAACAGGTGCTTTTATACTTTGATTTGTTTTATTCATTGGGGAACAACCTACTTGAGATAATATGGTGAAAAAAATGATGATATATTTAAACATTACTGCTCTCTTTTAAGCTACAATTAGCTTTTAAATTCATGTGTAGATTATAGTGAAAATGAAATCAAAATCCATAATATATGTATTAATCCTCCTTCTTAGTTCTAATGTCTTTTCAAGGGTAACACTTATACACAACGTAAAAGGCAATACGATTAATCATGGCACAAGAACAAGTTTTAGTGCAATTGCTTTCGAAAACAATAAAATATTAGCTATAGGAGATAGCAAGACTTTAATAAAAAATTATGCTAATTCCCTTCTCATTGACGGCAAAGGCAAAGCCATTTTACCTGGTTTACATGATGCACATGCACATATCATGGGGTTTTCACGTTTACAGAATCAAGTGGATCTTGCTGGTGTAAAAAGTTTAGAAGAATCATTGAAAAAAATTAAATTTTATGCCGAAACACATCCACAGCAAGAATGGATACTAGGACGAGGTTGGAACCAAGTATTGTGGAATGGTAAAAAATTCCCAACTAAACAAGACCTTGATAAACTTGGAATTGATCGGCCAATATGGCTAAGACGCGTGGATGGTCATGCAGGATGGGCAAATTCCATTGCGATGCAACTTGCGGGAACCACAAGCATCGAAAAAGAAGTCGAAGGTGGTGAAATAATTTTAGACAAATATGGCGTTCAAACAGGAATCTTTGTTGATAATGCCATGGATTTAATCCAAAAAGAAATTCCTCAAGAAAGCGCCTTTGATACCATCGATACCATGCTCAACGGATTAAAATACCTCGCTTCATTGGGACTTACCTCGATTGATGATGCAGGAATTGAATACCAAACTTACAACGCTTATAAATTATTGGCAAAAAACAAGCTCATGCCTATTCGCATTAATGCCATGGTTGCTTCTTGGGACAAAAACTTAGATAAAATGCTTAAAAAACCCATTCACGATAAAAATGGTTTTTTACAAGTCCATGCCATTAAATATATCTTTGATGGAGCACTTGGTTCACGCGGAGCGGCAATGCTCAAACCCTACAGTGATAGAAGTGATTCAACGGGGTTAATTGTTCAAAGTGAAGATTTTATCAAAAAAACAGCTTTTGCTAATGCAAAAAATGGCTGGCAAACAGCTATTCACTCTATCGGCGATGCCGCCAATCACATGGCATTAACTATCATGGCTGATAAACGAGCAGAAACTAAAACCAATCGAAACCGCGATGAACACGCACAAGTCATTAGCCGTGATGACATACATTTATTCAAAGACAACAACATAATTGCATCAATGCAACCCACGCATGCGACTTCAGATAAAAACATGGCAGAAGACAGGATTGGTAAAGAAAGGCTAAAAGGTGCTTATGCTTGGCAAACCTTATTAAAAAATGGAGTAGTTATTGCCTCTGGCTCTGATTTCCCGGTTGAATTACCTAATCCATTTTTTGGCTTGCATGCAGCTGTTACACGCCAAGACAGAAACAATCAACCCAAAGGTGGTTGGATTCCATCTGAAAAGATGACTCTAGAACAAGCGCTTGCCTCATTTACCATAAGCGGTGCTTTTGCTAATCGTCGTGAAAAAGAACTCGGTAGCTTAGAGGCTGGAAAATTAGCTGACTTTATTTTAGTTGATCAAGATATATTTGCTATCAACCCACAGGACATCTGGAAAACTAGGGTTTTACAAACATGGGTTAATGGTGAAAAAATTTATGAAAAGAGACCTTTACATAACTAGTGTGACGAGTAAAAAATGATTAAATTCACCAGCTTTTTGCCAAAAATTTTGCCAATAGCGGGCTATTACCTTCAATTTTTGGCTCAATCTGGCAAATTCTCTCAATTTTTTCTTTCGCCACATAGTTATGCAATGATCTCTAAAAAAAAATTAAAATATTCTCTTGAAAAATATTTGCCTGTTCCTATATTACAGTTGTCAAATGCCGAAAGGATTTGACCAAGAAAATTTTAACCGCTTAGGCTCAATAATGAGGTAAGCACATTAAATTATTATATTGCTTAAACAATAGGAGAATATATTATGAACTTAGATTTAACCCCTTTATTCCGTACATCTGTTGGATTCGATCGCATGGCTCAAATGATGAACCAAGCACACAGGATAGACCAAGCAAATGCGTCTTATCCGCCTTACAATATCGAAACATTAGATGAAAACAAATACCAAATCACCCTAGCCTTGGCAGGTTTTACAGAAAAAGATTTGGATATTACCAGCGAACAAAATATATTAATCGTTCGTGGCAAAACAGAAACTGATGTCGAACGTAAATACCTCCACCGTGGTATAGCTACTCGTTCATTTGAACGTAAATTCCAGTTAGCAGATCATGTTAAAGTAACAAAAGCTTCAATGGAAAATGGTTTACTTCATATTCAGTTGATGAAGGAAATACCAGAAGCGATGAAACCACGTAAAATTGAAATTAATAGCGACACACATGCACTAGAAACTTCAAAAGAAGAAGTCGTTGAAGAAAAAACAAAACCAGAAATTGTTAAGGATAATGTCGCTTAACAACTAATTTCAAAAACATCTACATACCCTAATCCCGATATAGAAA
>JALWML010000144.1:0-970 GCA_027083915.1 Lysobacterales bacterium
AGTCCTCGTTTAAGGTGCCGATTTTTATGTCTTCAGGCAATAATCGCACATCAAAATCGAATTGGTCAGGAATAGTTCCGCCATTGGTTATTGCAGTTAATCGTGCCACTTTTCGAGGTCGCAGTTGGTCGCTAACTTTATCATGAAAAATCATTGCCGTTTGCCGTTGTCTATTACCGCCATATCCAATAGACAACATTTCGATGACTTGATTAAATTCAGCCTCACTTAAATCGTTGTAAATGTAATTATCCGATAACAAATGATAAAGTTGTTTTCTATCCCAGTCTTGCATGGCAATTTCAGCAACAATCTGTTGAGCCAATACATCAAATGGTTTTACAGGAAAAAGAGTTGTATCGAGTTGTTTGTTGGTAACAGCTTGTTTTAATGCGGTTAATTCCAACAAATCATCAATAGTTGTGACAAATAATAAACCTTTTGGCGTTTTATCCAAGGAATGACCCGAACGCCCAACCCGTTGCAAAAAGGCTTGAATATTTCCTGGACTGCCAATTTGGCAGACACAATCAATATCGCCAATATCAATGCCTAATTCTAAAGATGCGGTCGCCACTAAGGCTTTAAGCTTGCCTGCTTTTAAATCTTGTTCGGCTTTGAGTCTGTGTTCTTTAGCCAACGAACCATGATGTGATGTTATGAAATCTTCACCAATAATTTCTGCCAAGTTTTTTGCCACACGTTCGGACAAACGGCGGTTATTGACAAAAATTAATGTTGTTTTGTGTGTGTTAATGACTTCTTTTAGTCGTTTATAAACTTCAGTCCATTGTTCATTCGACATAATCGCATTCAAAGGCGAATCAGGAATTTCAACCGATAAATCCAATTCACGTTTATGACCCAAATTAACAATATGCGAGTTCTCCTTATGCAAAACAAAATCACGCATTCTTTCAATCGGTTTTTGCGTGGCAGAAATAGCAATGCGTTGTGGTCGTTGCAGACA
>JALWML010000144.1:980-6689 GCA_027083915.1 Lysobacterales bacterium
GTTAATAAAGTGTAAAGCGATTCAGGCGTAGTAACCAAAATATGCGGAGGTTTTTTACGAATTTTATTGCGTTCATTCTGTGTTGTATCGCCTGTCCAAGTCGCTGCACGAATATTTTTGTCCGCAAACAAAGCATTTAATTGTTCTAAAGGTTTTTCTAAATTGATTTTGACATCATTGGACAAAGCTTTAAGCGGTGAAATATACAAAACCGACAGTTGTTTATCATCGGGTTGTGTAAACAAAGTGTTCAAGGCATACAAAAAAGCTGCCAAAGTTTTACCCGAACCCGTGGGCGAAGAAATCAACACATCTTGAAAGTGACTAACCGCCTGCCAAGCTTGAGTTTGCACCTCAGTGGGTTGCTTAAAGGTTTGGCTAAACCAATCAACTAATTTGGGATGAAAAATTGTTTGCCATTGAGCTTGGATTTTCTATACCTCTTTTATCTAATTACCCTATTTGTGAGTAAATCTCGTCATTATATCAAAGAAGAGGGATATCTTGTGGAGACTTTGTTTAATTTGACTCAATGCTTTTATTGAA
The DNA here is from genome assembly GCA_027083915.1 of Lysobacterales bacterium. Classification (GTDB taxonomy): domain Bacteria; phylum Pseudomonadota; class Gammaproteobacteria; order Xanthomonadales; family Marinicellaceae; genus NORP309. The sequence goes on from JALWML010000144.1 coordinate 1,527, forward strand.
GAAGGAGCCCACTAGGGAATCCACTACGGTATCGGACTTCAAATAAAACCTCGATACTCCATGAGATTGCTGCGTCGTTCCTCCTCGCAATGACTTGGTTTTTTATTGTCTTTGTTTTACGCTTTTGCTCTGTACACAAAAAGCCCATAAGTTTTCACTCATGGGCTTTGTCTTCCTTGTTTTATAAATCCTTTTCCTATGAAATCCCTTACTTCCCAGTCAACTCAATCGCATCACGGTTTTTCTCAACTGTTTTTAGGCCAATTCCTTTAACTTCAGTTAACGACTCTATTGTTTTGAAGCGTCCATTTGCTTCGCGGTAGTCCACTATCGCTTGGGCTTTTTTAGTACCCACTCCATTTAATTCTACAGCAATTGCTCCTGCATCTGCTGTGTTTACATTCACTGCAAATAGTGATTGGCTGAATAATACAAGTCCTGTGATTGCTGTTAATAATAATTTATTCATTTTACTTCTCCGTTTAGTTTTAAAATTATCGCGTCATTGCGATGCTTATCTATTTAAGATGGTGCCCATTGTAGAGGATTTTTTAAATTTGAAAATCGGCAATATGCTTTATGATTTTAGGAAATTCTTTAAAGTTGATGGTTGATTTCCTACAATTACTACTTATTTGTAGTCTTTTATGGCTTGATTGATTTTTTCTAAGCCGTCTTTTAACTTAGCTAATGGGCAGGCGAGATTTAAACGAATGCAGCCATCAGCATTACCGACAAACATATTGCCGCCTTCGAGTAATACCCCTGCATTCATGGCAAAAAATTCGGTAAGGTTTATTTCTTTGCCAAGATAAGCACTAATATCAACCCATGCCAAATAGGTCGATTGTGAGATTTGAAATACGACTTTGGGTAAGTTCTGTTTAAGGTATTTGTCTAAATAATCAAAATTGTTATCCAAATAATCGGTTAACTCATCCAACCAGTTCCCACCTTTTTCATAAGCGGCTTGTACACCCACTAAACTCAAAGGGTTAACAATGGGAAAATGCTCTTGTTGCCATTTATCGCGTAATTCGTCATGAGGTATTATCAAATTGGCAAACATAAGATCAGCTAGGTTAAAGGTTTTACTGGCAGCCATACAAGTAACTATCTTATCCGATTCAGGAAATAAGGCTGCCAATGGTGTAAAGGTTTGTCCTTTGCGCAATAAATCACAGTGAATTTCATCGGCTATAATAGTAATGTTATTATCAAAACAAATAGTTGCCAAGCGAGTTAACTCTTCAATGCTCCAGACTCGTCCTGTTGGGTTGTGTGGATTACATAAAATAAATACAGTGACTTTTGTATCTTGGGCTTTTTTCTCGAAATCTTCAAAATCTATGCGGTAATAACCGTTATCACTTTTTAGTGCACTGCACACCAGCTCTAAATTATTGCCATCGGCTGCGTGTTTGAAAAATCCATAAGATGGCGTATGAATCAAGACTTTTTCATCTGGTTTACATAAGTATTTGAGCAAATCGAACAATGCAGGAACAATACCTGAAGAATTAACTAAGTGCTCTGGATTGAAGTCAAACTGATAACGTGATTTGGTCCAATTCAAAAAAGCTTGGGTGTAGCTATCACCCGATAATTGCGTGTAACCCAATATTTGTTGGTCAAGGCGTTGTTTTATAGCATTGAGGATTTCTGGTGCAATGGCAAAATCCATGTCTGCTATCCACATCGAAACCAAATCTTCATCGGCACAGGCACACTTTATTTCTGGATTATCGCCAAACAAGTATTCCCGAAAACCTTCAGCACTCATGGCGTTGGTGCCATGGCGGTTGATTATTTTGTCAAAGTTATACTTCATATGAGTGATTTTACACAAACAAGCTATGAAAGTATTCGTTATTCAAAAATCTTATGCGATTAATAAAATTCATTTGTAGTTAAGCCACAAGGCTTTTATACTCAACCATCAAATAAAAAAAGAGTAGGTAACAATGACTTTAACGAAAAAAATAATTATCTTTATGGTATTTGGCGCAATCGTCGGGATTGGAATCAATTTTTTTGGTCTCAATGAAACACCTTTTGTAGAAACATATGTAACAGGTGGACTATTTAAAGTTGTTGGTAAATTGTTCCTTAATGCTTTGCGAATGATGGTTGTGCCTTTGGTTTTTGTATCATTATTTTGTGGGGCTGCTGCCTTGAGAGAACCCTCTCAGTTGGGCAAGCTTGGTGGTAAGACTTTATTGTTTTACCTTTTTACTACCGCCATTGCCTTAACCATTGCCATAAGTATGGCTTATTTAATTAACCCTGGTTTGGGGTTTGATATTCCGAATGATTACCCTAAATATGTAGCAAAAGAAGCACCTTCTTTTGTTGATGTACTTATTAATATGGTTCCAACCAATCCTATCAAAGCGATGGCTGAAGGCAATATGCTGCAAATTATCGTTTTCTCAATATTGCTGGGATTAGCCGCAACGATGGCTGGCAAACCTGGTGATAAAATTATTAAATTTATGCAAAACATCAATGATGTCGTAATGAAGCTAGTTCATATTATTATGGAGTTTGCCCCTTATGCTGTTTTTGCATTAATCGCGATTGTCTTTGCTGACCTTGGTGCAAAAGCCATTGGTGATTTAGCCAAGTACTTCTTTACAGTTATGCTGGTATTGATGATTCATGCCCTTATTGTTTATCCGACCTTATTAAGCATATTTGGAAAAATCAACCCAATTACCTTTTTGAAAAAAATTCAAGCCGCTGTTGTCTTTGCCTTTGGTTCGGCTAGTTCCAATGCCACCATTCCCGTTACCTTAAGAACAGTAACTAAAAGAATGGGCGTAGATAAATCAGTTGCTTCTTTTACCATTCCATTTGGTGCAACTATCAACATGGATGGTACCGCTATCATGCAAGGGGTTGCCACGGTATTTATCGCACAAGCTTTTGGTTTTGACTTAACCTTAGCGCAGCTTGGAACAGTTGTTTTGATGGCAACTATGGCATCTATTGGTACTGCGGGCGTTCCAGGAGTTGGGCTTTTGATGTTAGCTGGTGTACTTGAACAAGTTGGATTGCCAGTTGAGGCCATTGGTATTATTCTTGGGATTGATAGATTATTGGATATGACTCGAACAGCCGTTAATATCACCGGTGATGCCGCTGTAACATGCATCGTTGCTAAATCAGCAGGAAAGCTTAATGAAGAAATCTTTAATGATCCTGATGCTGGTGTTATTGAAGAATAAATAGACTGTAAAAAAGGCAAAATTTGACATTTAATAACTTATGTATCAAAATATACGTAAGTTATTAAATGAGTAAACACATGTCAGTTGTTAAAAGAACCTTTTCACTGCCTGATGATGTCAGTGAATTATTGGATAAAACCATTCCCAACCAAGAGCGGTCTAAATTTATTGCGCTTCTTATATCTGATGCGCTGAAAAAGAAAAAGATAAAAGCATTGGTTGATGCTATTGATGATACCAATACACACAAAAAAGACACCGCAATTGTTGATGTTATCAGAAATATTAGGTTAACAAGTGCCCATTAAGCTTATACCTGATTCCAACGTATTTATGAAGTTGTTATTTGAAGAGTTTGACTCCCATGAAGCAAAAATATTCTTCAAAACCTGTGCACTATCCCAAACCCTATTGCTCGTACCAGAACTATTCAAATATGAAATTGCTGAAGTTACACGCTATTTCAATACACCATTATCTAAAACGCTTGATTTGTTTGATGCTCATGAGCAATCCATTTTAACCGTCATTTCACCAACTAAAGCCATGTGGTTACTAGCTGAAGAAATTACTCAACAAGGGCACCAAAAAAGCGGTTACCCAAGTATTTATGACAGTATCTACCATGCAATTGCTATAAAAGAAAAAGCGACCTTTATCACTGCAGATAAAAGACATTACCAAAAATCAAAATCCTTTGGTCACATCCAATTACTTGAGAACTGGGAAAAGGTTTTTATTGATTAAGAGCATAATCAATTAACTTATAACTGTTTTAGGTTTATAATGTCCATCCTTTCAAGGTGAGTGCATTTTCATTGCTTGCCTACATAAATCAAATGGTTAAATTATTATGACATCTTATGTTTTTGTCACTGGTGGCGTTGTTTCGTCATTAGGGAAAGGAATTGCTGCAGCCTCTTTGGCATCTTTGCTCGAGTCTCGTGGTCTTAAAGTTACGCTGATGAAGTTGGATCCTTATATCAATGTTGATCCAGGTACAATGAGTCCTTTTCAACATGGCGAGGTTTATGTCACCGAAGACGGTGCAGAAACCGATTTAGATTTGGGCCATTATGAGCGTTATGTGCGCACCAAAATGGGACGTAAAAATAACTTCACGACTGGTCAAATTTACGACGAAGTCATTCGCAAAGAACGCCGTGGTGATTATTTGGGTGGCACTGTTCAAGTTATTCCTCACATCACCGATCACATCAAAGAAAAAATTAAACTCGCAGGTGTTGGTTATGATGTCATCATGGTCGAAATCGGCGGAACAGTGGGTGATATTGAATCCTTACCTTTTCTAGAAGCCATCCGTCAATTGGGTGTCGAACAAGGCAAATCAAATTCCATGTTTGTGCATTTAACACTCGTGCCTTACTTGAAAGCAGCGGGTGAATTAAAAACAAAACCCACTCAACATTCAGTTAAAGAATTGCGCTCTATCGGAATTCAACCTGATGTTTTATTGTGTCGTTCAGAACGTGAAGTTCCTGAACATGAGCGTAAAAAGATTGCATTGTTTACGAATGTCGCCGAAAAAGCTGTTATCAACATGGTGGACTTGGACAATATCTACAAAATTCCCGAAGTATTAAGCCATGAAGGCTTTGATGACTTGGTTATAGAACAATTCAACCTAGAATGTGGCGATGCCGATCTAGATGAATGGCGCAGAGTCATAAAAGCCGAGGAATCTGCCACCGACATTATTACTGTAGGCATGGTGGGTAAATACTTAGACCACTCAGATGCTTATAAATCATTAAACGAAGCCATGCGTCATGCTGGTATTCCTAACAATGTAAAAGTCAAAATCCAAAACATAGATTCATCAAGCCTAGAGAGTGAAGAAGGCTTATCGCAATTGAGTGAAGTTGATGCTATTTTGGTTCCTGGTGGCTTTGGCAACCGTGGTTTTGAA
>JALWML010000145.1 GCA_027083915.1 Lysobacterales bacterium
TGGTATGACCTAGAAACCTTTGGCATTTCACCTTCTCTTGACCGAATCGCTCAATTTGCAGGGATTCGTACCGATTTGGAGCTCAATCCCATTGGTGAACCCGATATGTTTTATTGCAAACCATCATTGGATACTTTTGCCGATCCAGAAGCATGCTTAATTACGAGCATAACGCCACAAGAGTGTGATAAAAAAGGCTTGTTGGAAAAAGATTTTATGGAAAAAATCAATAACATTTTTAGCGAACCACATACCTGTGTTGTGGGTTATAACTCCATGCGATTTGATGATGAATTTATTCGCTATAGCTTATACCGCAATTTATACGACCCGTATATGCGTGAATGGTCCAATGGTAACAGCCGTTGGGATATTATTGATGTGGTTCGTGCGTGCTATGCCTTACGGCCTGATGGTATTAATTGGGCTTATCATGAAGAAGGACAACCCAGTTTTAAACTGACCGACTTGACCGAGGCAAACAACATGACGCATACGGCTGCACATGATGCCTTAAGCGATGTGGAGGCAACTATCCAAGTCGCACGATTACTCAAGAGCAAACAGCCTAAGTTGTTTGATTATTGTTTGCAGTTACGCAACAAAAAATACGTGCAAAGCTTATTAAATTGGCAGTTAATGAAGCCTATTGTGCATGTATCCAGCAAAATCCCTGCCCAACGCGGTTGTTTAGCCATCATGTTGCCTTTAGCTATTCACCCCACCAACCCAAATGGTGTTATTTGTTATGATTTATCGGTTAATCCTGATGATTTATTTGAGCTAGACGTGGAAGATATTCGCGATAGACTCTACACACCACAAGCAGATTTACCCGAAGGCGTAGAGCGTATTCCACTCAAAACCATTCACATCAATAAGTCGCCGATTGTTGCCCCTTTAGGTGTATTAAAAGATGTGGATTTGGATAGAATCAAACTAGACTATGCGGTAGTTAAAGAAAATATAGCTAAATTCAAACAACAAGAAAGTCTTATCCAGAAAGTACAAGCCGTTTTTAATCAAGCCTTTGATAATAATTCTGATGATGTAGACACCATGCTTTACTCAGGATTTTTTACCGCTCAAGATAAACAAAATTTTGAGTTTATCCGTCGATCATCAATCGAACAAATCAAACAAGCCGACTTACAATATAAAGATAAACGATCACAAAAATTAGTCACCCGATTTATCGCTCGAAATTATCCTGAGTCTTTATCCACTCAAGAAAACTCAGAATGGATAAGCGATATTGCGAATCGTGTCAATTTGCGATTCGGAGAAAATGCCGCCTTATGGTTTGAAAAATTGCACATACTTCGTCAAGCGCAAAGTGACAATGAAAAACTGACTATACTCAATCTTGTTGAAGAGTATATGAAAACCAAGCTTGCAACCCTCAATAATTAAACCATAAAGAGTAAAATAAAAAAGCCCTAAAACTAGGGCTTTTTTACAATTCATCTATTGCAGAAACCAAATCAAGAATTTATTTTTTCTCTAAAGCATATTTCATGATGTGATAAATTACATTTTGTTCTATCGTGCCATGAACCGTTTGCGAACCGGCTCCTGTTGCATAAATTGCCACATCTTCACCGCTATGAGTTTCTGACATTTTCGGAATGGTAGCAGCTTGGCGATAATCAGGATTTGTCGTGTCAACATGGGTTAAATCAGGACGTTGATCACCATTGACGTATCCTGGACCATTAGCATAAGATAAAGTTGTGTAAGGTTTCCCTTGTGCATCTGTTGATATGTGCCCCACAAAATTACCTGCATCATCAGGTACTTTAACGACGCCAAGTATTGGGTTTCCACGCTGAGGATAACCCGCCATATTAAATGTGTGTGAATGATCAGCTGTTACAATGATTAGGGTTTCATCTAAATTAACATTTTTAAGAGCCGTTTTTACCGCATGACTCAACTCAACAGCATCTGTTAGAGCTCGGTAAGCATTGCCAGCATGGTGAGCGTGATCAATGCGTCCGGCTTCGACCATTAAGAAGAAAGGTTTATCAGAGTTTTTCAATACTTTTAGGGCTTTCTTTGTCATGGCATGAAGACTTGGTTCACCGGCTTTATCCTTAGGTCTATCGTGTTCGTATTGCATATGTGATGGCTCAAACAAACCCAATAAATGTTTGGTTTCTTTAGCTTTTACATTTTTGAACTGTTTTTTATTCCAAACAACCTGCGAATCATTATACTTTGACTTCCATTCTTTCATTAAATTACGGTTATCTAAGCGAGAACCTTTTTTCTTTTTGTACTCTGGATCATTTTCGTTGGATGGTAAGAAATTTCTTCGTCCTCCTCCCATTGCAACTTCAATACCGTCACCATAAGGAAATTCAATCAATTGCCTAGCGATATCTTTACAGCCTTTATTGCGTTCAACCTGTGGGATTTCACTATCTGACTCCCACCCGCGACTCACCGCGTGAGAATAAGTAGCAGCAGGCGTTGCATGAGTTAATCGCGCCGTTGAGACGACACCTGTTGCCATACCGTTTTCTTCAGCCCATTCGAGTAATGTCATGCGTTCATGTCCTATGCCTGATGCACAATCACCCAAGTCAACACTCCCATCGACAGAAATCACTCCGCCTTTGGTTTTGACTCCTGTCATCATCGCTGACATAGTGCCAGCAGAATCTGGTGTTTGCAGGTTGGTATTGTAAGTTTTAGAAAGAGCCGTTTGAGGGAATTTTTCAAAACTTAACTGATTCTCTTCACCATGCTCTCCTTTGACTTGACCTTCAAAAATTCGTGCCGCAGTAATGGTACTAATATTCATGCCATCACCAATAAATAAAATAACATTTTTAGCATGTTTGGGAAAATGAGTTCCTTTGGCTAACTGCGCAACTTTATCTTGCCCTTGCTGATACCACCAAGACGGAGATTCTTTTGTTAGTTTTTGTTGTTTTACTTTCGTTTGTGCAACTGGTTTGTGAGCACAAGCAGTAAAAGTCGTTATTAGTATTAATGGTAGTAATTTTGTAAAATTCATAATGTTAAATAAAGTAAGTATAGATATTAAGTCCAGCTAAAAACACTGTGATTAACCACGTTAAAGCTGTTCCATAAAAACGCCCAAAGGAAATACCTTTAGACTTCGTTAAACCAAAAGCGTGCATTAACCGAGCAACAACGGCTAACACACCAATAATATTCAAAATAAGCTGAGAGCCACCATTTGCTTCATACAGTCCCATTAGTATTATCATCATTGGGACGTACTCAAAAGCATTAGCATGAACCCGAATAGCTTGCAAACCATCAAAATCACCATTATCACCTAAACCCACTTTTTTTGTCTTTCTAAAAACAACGACTTTATAAGCTAAAAAGATAATGATTAATGCCAACAAGGAGGCGTATAAACTGGTAATAGGTAACATAATAAATCCTCTAATTTAATTTTTTAATTTCATTTATTGTTGAATAACGACCATTTTCATAGCCAATAGATGCCGCTGAAATATCTGGATCATGGGTAAAAAACAACTGATGACCTGCTTTGAAGTGACGATTCAAAAAAGCTTCTTTTTCATCAATCAACAGTTCAGGAAAACGGTCATAGCCCATCGAAATTGGCACATGCATCCACGCTTTTCCTGGTATCAAATCGGCACAAAATACAATCCCATCAACAATCGAGTGCATCATTGCTGGTGTATGTCCATTGGTAAACTCAAACCTTACACTTGGCAATATTTTATGCTTTGAATTTGTAACTATGTGTAATCGACCTGATTTTTCAAGCATATCATTCAAAAATGGTATAAAAGACGCCTTATCACGTGCATGTGGTTTGGTTGCTCGTTGCCAATGTTTTTCTGACACTAAAAATTGTGCATTGGGAAACAATAACTCCGCCTCTTTGTCTAACTCCCACGAAGACAACAAGCCACCTGCGTGATCAAAGTGTAAATGACTTAACACCACAACATCAATGTCTTCATGGCTTAAACCCTGTTCTTTTAATGAATCAAGCAAAACATGATTGGGTTCATTTATTCCAAAACGTGATTTAAGTTTCGGTTCAAAAAAGTTGCCAATACCAGTTTCAAATAAAACTGTTTGACCATCCAAATCTTTGGCTAATAAACACCGACAGGCTATTTTCACGCGATTAAGCTCATCCACATCAATCCATCGTGACCACAAAGCTTTAGGTGCATTGCCAAACATGGCTCCACCATCTAGCATTTGCGAATTACCCATTATAGAGAATAGCTTAGTCATTTTAACGGTGTGCAGCTCCTCCGCGTGGGTCGCTTGCTGCATCAGTAAAGCCTGTTTTTTTGTTCCAATAGGCAGCGTTCATATTACCCCATTTGTGATTTAATTCTTTTAATATATGACCACGTGCTTTTAAACCGGCTATATCTTCTGGATTAATAGCACCCGGTTCATAGAATAAAACATCAGGCACATATTGATGATGGTAACGTGGCAATGCCACCCATGATTTAACATCATGACCATCATAATAATCCAGAATCCCAAGCATTACCATGGTGATTATACGTGAACCACCTGGTGTTCCGATAACAGCTACATCATCATCACCAATAACAAAAGTTGGTGTCATACTTGAAAGTGGACGCTTGCCTGGTGCGATAGCATTTGCCTCTCCACCAATTAAACCATAAGCATTAGGTTCACCGGGTTTGGCAGAAAAATCATCCATCTCATTATTGAGCAAAACACCAGTGCCTGCGGCAACAAATTTTGAAGCAAAAACGGTATTAACTGTTTGAGTGGTTGCCACCATATTGCCTTGGGTATCAATAATGGAAAAATGCGTGGTGTGATTGCCTTCATGAATTTCACCTAAACCTGGCAATGAAGAACTTGGCATGGCTTTATCCATTCGAATAGAAGCACGCAAACCATCAGCATAGTACGGATTGACTAAACGCTGTGTGGGCACGTCAACAAAATCTGAATCCCCTAAAAAGATACTGCGATCACGATAAGCACGGCGCATAGCTTCAACAGTTAAATGAATCCTTTGGTCGGCTTTCATGTCTTTTAAATCCCAACCAGACAAAATATTGAGCATAGTTGCCAACGCGATGCCACCAGAGGAAGGTGGTGGTGCTGTGATAAGCTTTTTGCCTAAATAGGTTGTGTAAATGGGTTCACGTTCAACAATATGGTAATTTTTCATATCCGCCATGGTCCAAATGCCACCTGCTTTTCTCACCGCTTTAACAAACTTCTTGGCAATTTTTCCTTCATAAAAACCAGCTTTACCGTTTTTAGCAATCGCTTTTAAGGTTTTCGCCATGTCTTTATTGGTAATATTGTCACCGACTTTTGGCGATTTACCATTAAAGTAATAAGTTTTCATGCTCGCTTTGTAGCGTTGCATGATTTCTTTTTTGGCTTCCAATCCACGCACATAACGAGAGTATGCAGGAAAGCCATTTTCTGCAATTGCTATGGCAGGTGCTAAATCTTGCGCTAAGGTTAATTTGCCATAACCTTTAACGACATGATCCATGGCAGCAACTAATCCAGGAATCCCAGCAGATAAAGGACCATTAACTGCCAAATCTCGATTAACATTGCCATCTTTATCTAAGTACATATCACGAGTTGCCGCAGCAGGTGCCATTTCTCTGCCATCAACAAAGACATTTTTTCCTTTGGCTTCATCGTGCAACAACCAAAATCCACCGCCACCAAGACCTGAGCTTTCTGGTTCTACGACCGACAACACTGCGCTCACAGCAACGGCCGCATCAAAGGCATTGCCTCCTTGTTCGAGTATTTTATAACCCGCCTCTGTTGCAAGGTAATGACCAGATGCAATGGCTGCTTTATTGGGTAATTTAGCAAATGTCGTAATTGCTACGGTTAAAAGTAAAGATATTAGTATTTTTTTCATAGTCATTCTGCTGTTAATTTTTTATATTTCTCAAGTAATTCTTCGGGTGTCTCTTGGTAGTTTTCATCTTTAGGGATACATTCTACAGGACAAATCTCCACACATTGTGGCTCATCAAAATGACCCACACATTCGGTACAAAGCTCAGGGTCAATTTCAAATATCTCAACTCCCATAAAAATAGCTTCATTCGGGCAAACAGGTTCACATACATCACAATTGATGCATTCTTCGGTAATAATTAATGCCATGTTATTTTATGATGCCCAATTCTATCCACTTTTTGCGTAATTCTTTTTCCACCAATGGACTCACAAAGTCAGTAACATTACCTTTTAATTTTGAAATCTCTTTAACCAGTGAGGAGGAAATAAAACTGTATTGCTCAGCGGGTGTCAAAAACATGGTTTCAACATCTGGAATTAAACGTCGATTCATACTGGCTAACTGAAACTCGTATTCAAAATCAGAAACTGCTCGCAACCCGCGCAAAATAACTTTAGCGCCAACCTCTTGCACAAAATCAGCTAATAAAACATCAAAACCCATGACTTTAACATTATCTAAATCCTTTAATACTTCTTGTGCCATTGAAATTCGATGAGCTAAATCAAAGCTAGGACCCTTGCCTGTTGAATCTGCAACTGCAACAATCAATACATCATAAACCTCACTGGCACGACGCACCAAA
>JALWML010000146.1 GCA_027083915.1 Lysobacterales bacterium
TTCATTAGGAGCTTTGGATAGGTTGAACTCGAGGGCTATTGAAAATAGATTAAACAGTCCCAGTGGCTCAGGATTGCCTAATTTTACCCCAGGGACGCAAGGGTCTCCAATCATAGGGCCATCTTTAGGAGAAAGGCTAAATGTTAATCTACCAACAGCCACAAGTACTGCATCAAAGTGGGCATTTAGTATTCTTGCTGCTGATTACTTGCTTGATTTAGAATTATCTGCTCTCGAATCAGAAGGTAGGGGAGAGGTGATTTCTACACCACGCGTGGTAACAACAAATCAGAAACAAGCAAAAATTAAACAAGGTGTACAAATACCGTATGAACAAGCAACTTCGAGTGGAGCTACGTCAATCGTGTTCAGAGAAGCTGTTCTTTCATTGGAGGTAACACCGTTAATAACTCCCGATGATCGTGTTGATTTAACTTTAAAAATTAATAACGACACAATTGGTGAAAATGTTCCAACTTCATTGGGTGGTTCGATTCCAACAATTGATACAAGACAAATTGAAACTAGAGTTTTGGTTGATAATGGTCAAACAATTGTTTTAGGGGGAATTTATGAGCAAGTTAAGAGAACAGATAGATCAAAGGTGCCTGTATTGGGCGATATACCAGGACTAGGGGCTTTGTTTAGAAATAAAGCTGTTCAAAATGATAAAGCCGAGTTACTCATATTTGTAACACCAACAATAATTAAAGAGAGTTTATAAAGTGATCACTAATAATTTAAATATTCTTAAAGCTATGAAAAGACAAATAACAATCGTTTCAATTCTCCTCACGGTATTTATGCTCACTTCCTGCGGAGGAAGTGGCGGTGGAGCAACAGGAGGACCTGGCACGCCATCGAACCCTCCTGCTAATGGGTTAATTTTGACACTAAATCCAGTGGTTTCTACTTTACCAGCAAATACTCTAGGTTTTCCGATTTTTGTAGGCTCGCCATTTTTTACTCAATTGAATGTGAAAGTCACTTTTCCCAATGGAAATGTTGCACCAGATGGGACCGTTGTAAATTTAACTACTAGCAATGTCGATATTGGATTCTTATCCGTTCCAGATGATCCTGATACTGAAGATGTTAATGAATTCGCAACTGGCTGGATTACTCAAAATGATGAAACTGTTGGTGGTATTGCAACATTTTTCTTACATACTGGAGCGACACCTGGTGTTGTCAGCTATACAGCATCAGCATCACTAGAAGGAAAAACTTATTCAGGCACATTAAGATTTACTGTTACAGAAGGTCCTGACCCAACAGTTAGACAGATAGAAGGTGTAAGTAGTCGTAGCTCTTTACCAGTGAACATAAATAATACTGAGCACTTTAATGGAACTCCATTTATGACAGAAGTGGATGTACAAATAAGAGATGTTTTTGGCAATTTAACCAATCCAGCAGTCAATGAGAGTGTTGGTAGGCCAATTGCTACAATTTCAATAAGCCCAGCTAGTTCTATGTATTTTACCGTCAATGACGATTTAACAACTCCAGATGTTAATGAATTTATAGCACCTCAGCAGACGCAAGGATTTATTGAAATAACTAATGGTCATGGCAACCTGTTTCTATGGTCAAAGGACATACCTGGTAGCGTTACAGTGAGTATTTCTGCAATTGAAGCGGGTTCAGGGCGAGAATTGTCTACTTCTATAATAGTAGATGTTGTAGATGGTGGAAGTAATTCTGCTTTACCTTCCAGCATATCATTTTTAGATTCAAATAAAGCCTTATACGTTAATGGTTCGGGTGGCGCGACAAGTCAAAATGTGAGTGTTTCACTGAAAGGTGGGAACTTACCGGTCAATGATCCACAAGTAAACAATGTTAGGTTATTTATCGCTACAGATAGCCCCAACTCAGGAGAAAAACTAACAGGTATTAATGTCTTTGGTTCTAGTGTACAAGGTAATTCGATTAATGTGGCAACAACCAATGGTGTAGCGACAGCCGCTGTTCAATCTGGAACTAATCAAAACACTATTATTGTTACTGCGACAACAGATAAAGCAGATAACAATGTTGATAATGGTATTCAAGATGCTCTAACAACAATTACTCAGTACATTGTCAGTGATGGAAGGTTATGGGCTTTAGAATTGACTACTCCAGCTTTAGACGCACTAACTGTCAATGGTCCACAAACATTTGATGATGAAGGAAACCCAATACTTGATGATACTGGTTTCCCTGTTTTAGAATATCAAGATGGTAGTTATAGTCTAATCGTTAGTGCTATCGGAACTGACAAAGGTGGAAACCCAGCGTTACCACAAACGGTTCAATTTGGTATGATTAATTCTCCTATCTCTGGTTATCCTTCTAGTGGTGCGGGTACTTTTGTCCATTCTGCAACAGATGGTGACCCTCAAGAAGGTGGATCCAGTTTTTCTTCAAACAGTGGTTCATTTATAACGGCGGCAGGAGGTGTACAGCCAAATGATACATTGGTTGTATTCGGTGAAGAGTCATTAGGTAATGAAGATTTAGAGTCAGCAGTAACTGTTTCCAGTGTAAATTCACAAAGTAATTTAACGATATTAGAGCGTTTTAACAGAAATGATGAATCAGGTTCAGTTAATAATGACTTTGGAATTTTACCTTACGCTATTGGTAGGGCTGTTGATGGAAATATTGAAGCCACTGCAGTGCTTAATGAAAATGGACTAGCAACAACACGTTTAAACTATCCAGTATCTCAATTAGGGAGAATCGCAGCTGTTTTTGTTAAAGGACAAGGTCCAGTGACGAATGGAGTTGTTAAGTCTATAACAGATGTTGAGTTAACAGTATTTCCAGGAGTAGAAGGTTATCAAGGAAATCCTTCAACTTTAATCGTATCACCCTCTGTTATTCCTGCCAATAGATCTGTAAGTTTTACGGTTTGTTTGGCGGACTCTGCGAGAAATCCTTTGTCAGGAAGATATGTTAGCTTTTCATACACTGGAGTAGGGTCAGGGACTATAGATGGGCAACTAAACTCTGGAATAATTGCCAATGCCACTGGCTCAGACGGATGTACAACAACTACAGCATCAACAACTGGAGTTTTAAATACTAATGGAGATTCTGGTTTTACCTTTAATTCAGGGACATTGACATGTGAAAATGATAATAATAATTCTTCAATTTGTCTAGAGGTTTCTGCATCTTCCGGTGGTGTACTTAATGCAAACCCTTCAGCTTTTTATGGTAGAGGTAATGTACCTATTGTCTTAACTTTGTATGATGGTTCTGGAAATTTAGTTGAAGGAGCGGCTATTCAAGGATCATGTGACTTGGTAGCTGGTGGAATACTTTCAATCATATCAGGTCCATCCGTAACTGATGCCAATGGACAATCTGCGGTAACAGTTACGGTAGGGTTAGATGCTCCTAATGCAGGTTTAAGTGGCTCATGTACTTTTGAAACGTCCGATGGAACTATAAGTACTGTAGTTAACTTTGCAGGAGGAGACGCTTGTTTAATAAGTGGTGCGAGTCCTATTCCGCCCGTTGGTGCATGTCCTCCATAATAAAATTTTAATGAATAAAAAAAATGCAAACTTTATAGTTTGCATTTTTTTTGCCTATTAAAATGTGATTAAACATGTTATGGTTGTTTTTGATATAAATAGTGATTGAGACATGAATTACCCAACAATAAAACAATTAAGGTATTATATTGCTTTAGTAGAAAAAAACCATTTTGGGCAAGCAGCTAGCAGTTGTTTTGTTTCGCAATCTGCTTTTTCAGTTGCGATTAAGGAACTTGAAACCACACTTAATGGTCAGTTGGTTGATAGAACGAATAAATCGGTAACGGTTACTTCATTGGGTAGAGAAGTGTATTCCCAAGCCAAGATAGTAATGACTGAATTGTCTGAGTTGGTTAATATTTCTCAAGGAAATAAGGAGCCGCTCTCTAGCAAACTGTCCTTGGGTATTATTCCAACTATTGCACCTTTCTTATTGTCACAATTTATTTTCAAGTTACAAGATACTCACAAAGACTTAGAGTTATATCTAAATGAAGATATAACTCAAAATTTGTATAACAAATTAATTAGGGGTGACTTGGATGTTTTGTTAATTGCTTTACCTTATGCGCTCAAAAATGTTGAGACCTTTAGCCTATTTAGAGATAAATTTTATTTAACTTATAGTCCAGCTAGTAAGTGGATTGAGAAAAAGGGGAAAAGTATAAGAGTAACAGATGATAGCATATTGTTATTAGAAGATGGACATTGTATGCGAGATCATACACTAAGCGCTTGTAAGATTAAAAATCAAAATAAAATAAGCCACTACAGTGCTAGCAGTATATTGACTTTAATTGAAATGGTTAAAATTGATGTAGGCGTAACTTATTTACCAGAAATGTCTCTTGATTCAGTCATGTTAAAGAACACAAATTTGATGACTCAAGAGGTAGAAAATGGCTACAGAGATATTGGTTTGGTATGGAGAAAAGGAAGTTCTCGATCAAAAGAGTTTGAGTTGCTAGGTCAATTTATTAAGAGTAATGTTTTATAGTGGGTTTAGGTGAAGTCTTATCTTTGCTCTGTGCCTTTTTATGGGCAATTGCGGTCATATATTACAAAAAAGCAGGGGATCATTTTAATGCCTATGAGATGAACCATTTCAAGTCAGTTTTTGTGTTCGCACTAATGATTCCCACTGTAATTATAGCAGATCAGTGCTTTATAGATGTACAAAATTTCACGTACGTTCATTTTTATGGTTTTTCACTGCCAAATATTGGGTTGCCACAGCTATTAGTTATCTTGAGTAGTGGATTTGTGGGAATCATGCTTGCTGATATGTTTTACCTGCGTGCATTGCAATTAATCGGAGCAAGCTTAACAGGTATTACAGGCAGCTTATACAGTCCTTTTGTTGTAGGGTTCTCTTTGTTATTTTTAGGGGAGTCATTAAACCTTTGGCAATATATTGGTATGATTATGGTTTTATCTGGAGTTATTCTTGTTGGCTATAGAAAAAAATCACTTGATATAAAACACCCGCCGCTAAAAGGTTTTGTTTATGCTGTGCTTGCCGTGTTATTTACGGCATTAGGTATTGTTATGATTAAACCAATCAGTAGCGAAGTTCCATTTTTTTGGCTAATATTGATAAGGTCTTTTGGTGGTATGTTAGCAATGATGGTGTATGGTTTGGTTTTAAAAAAATCATTGGCAATCTTTCATATTGTAAAAAAGACAGGGGGTAAGTGGCTAATAGTGGGTGCTTTTATTGGGCAATATGTATCAATGATGGTGTGGGTTGCCGGTTATAAATATACCAGTGCCTCTATTGCTTCAATTTTAAATGAAACAGCATCTATTTTTATTCTCTTGTTATCATGGTTAATGTTAGGCGAAAAAATAAATTCAAGAAAGATTGTCGGTATTTGTATAACATTGACTGGTGTTGTCTTTGTTTTGTTGTTAGATTAAAAGGTTCTGTTTAATCTTGTGTGGTGATAAGTTGTGCAATCGTCTTAAGTTGTTGTTTGTTAACAATGGTGAGTATGTGTTTTTTGTAGTTAACAGCACCAAGTTTTTGTAGTTTTTTAAAAATACGACTTAAGGTTTCTTCTGCCATACCAAGATAGTTTGCGATGTCACGTTGGGAAATAGGAAGATAAAACTCTTTTTCCGAGTAACCTCTGTTTTTAAAACGTTGAGAAATATTGTAAATAAACAGGGCAAGTTTGGCTGTACTACCTAAATCTATGTATGTTTTTTTATTGGAGTATATTTCTTTACTCATGATTTTGAGAAGATTTCTCTGGATAATTGGAAAATCTTCGGATACATCTAATAGTTGATTAAATGGAATTTTACAATAAGAACTGGTTGTCAGAGCAATAGCGGTTGATTGGTAACACTCAGCATGAATGCCATCTAGGCCCATGATTTCTCCAGGAAGAGAAAAGCGAAGAATGCGTTCTTTACCATTTTCATCTAAAGAGCTATTCTTGAACATGCCAGAATGTACAATATACAGTGAGTGGAATTCTTCACCATCATTAAAAAGTTGCTGGTTTTTTTCAACAACTTTAGATGTCGTCATAATATTCTCTAGCTCACAAAGCTCATTTTTCGATAAGCCAGAGGGCAGACAAATTGCATTGACAGCACATAATTGACAACGAGATTGTACTTTAAAATCTTCTGTAGTTAGATTTGATTGAAATAAAATAGACAATTGATAAGTGTTGTTAGAATTAGGTTTGATTATGCCAAAGTATGGCAGAAGATGTAACAATAACATCAAAAATTCAATAAAATTGATTAATATCAATATCCTTATATTAGCATTTGCTTATAATAGGCGAGATAATCAAAAAAATAGAGGGTAATTAATGAAAACTAACTTTAATGACGAAATAGTCAAAAAGTTTGCAATCGCTACAATATTGTGGGGAATAATAGGCATGCTTGTTGGCGTTTTTATTGCAGCAGAGATGGCATGGCCATTGTTGAATGCTGATATTCCTTGGTTGACATTTAGTCGATTGAGACCATTACATACAAATGCTGTCATCTTTGCCTTTGGCGGTAATGCACTAATTGGTACGTCTTT
>JALWML010000147.1 GCA_027083915.1 Lysobacterales bacterium
AGATGATTCGATAGAATAACATGCAACAACAATTTTTTTGGCATTGACTTGAACTGTTTCACCATTCTCATCGTAGTAATTGACCGATGAAGCATTGCCATTGGTGTCGGTATTGATTTGATAAGCTTTGGCATGAGTAATGACTTCACAATTTCCATTTTTAACCGCATCATCCAATAAAGCTGCCCGTGCAGAGGCTTTAGCACCCGAGTGACAGCCATAGCTTCCGCAATAACCCGAGTATTCGCACGAATTTCTGTTGTTATGTGGTTTGGATAAAATTCCACGTGACATGATTAATGGTGTAAAGCCAACCTTTTTGGCGCCTTCATCAAACCATTTGGCAATTGGGTGTTCTGCTGTTGGTGGAAAAGGAAAATCAGGTGTTGAACGGGGTTCTAAAAATTTATGAGGGCGCACCTTTCCAGAAACACCAACAAGTTTTTCAACTTTGTCATAATACGGTTCCATATCTTCATAACTAATGGGCCAATCCGCAATATTGGCTCCTTCTATGGGGCCAAAGGTTGAGAGTAACTTAAAATCGATAGGCTTTAAGCGATAAAAGTAAGCACTCATAAAGTTACTAGCACCACCAACAATATTACCGCCCCAAAATTGGGATGTCGTTGACTCTGAAAAGCTACCATCGTCGTTTGGTTCAGCTAAAACCTGTGGTTCTTGTGCTAATTTGGAGCGAAATTTACGTCTGCGACCAAGCATTTCATCTTTTTTGAAATCTTGTTCGTTATACCACGCACCTTTTTCTAGCACAATTACCTTGTGTCCAGCTTTGGATAGTTCATAAGCAATAGGTGCAGCGCCCACACCGCTACCGACGATGCATATTTCACAGTTTAATGTTTTCATTATTCAAAATCTCGGTAAGTTTTGCCTTGTATAGGGTGAGGAAATCCTCCTTGGTGTTCGAGCCATTGCCATGCGACTTGATTGGTATTGCCGCCGTAAAAAGGGTCAAGAGTAATGGCTTCCACAACATAATACAGTAACAGGGAAACCCAACGACGCCCAGCATCGGAGTCGATGGTTTGGGTGATTAATTCATCTTGTTGTTTATCACTGGCATCTCGAAAACGCATTCCAACCTCATCATTTGCTAGTTGATTAAGCCAGCCAATGCCTTTAATAATAAATTCAGGGTCACCATCATTGATGTTTTCATCATCGGTCATTGCCCATTCAAGATAAGTGGTAACATTAAGGTCATTGGCACTTGGACCATCGCCATCATCGGGGAATAAGCGTATAAAAATAGCATCCAGATCCAGTTTTTGCTCAGTTGAAAATGTTTGGCTAGGGATTTTAACCGTTGGAATAGTTGACTTAAGTTTTGGTTTGACTTCTTTGGGGGATTCGACCGATGGTTTGCAACCTGAAATACCTGCAAGTAAGGAAACCGCTGCTGCCGATTTAATGAAGCTTCTGCGATTAATTCCTTGAGTCCAATGTTCTTTAAAAGCGGTTATTGTAGGTTTTTGTTTTAAATAATGGGCATCACCTGCTGACTTGGAATATTGTTTCATGTGGTTTGTTTCACCTCTTTAAAAAGTGATACGATTATTTGGATGTAAGTTTTGATTGATTGGGTCAAAGAGGTTTCCTTCTTATTCCATTTATCGACATAGTGTGCAAGCTTGTCAGGCACATCATCACGGTGAATGATTTTACCAGTGATGTCAATAATAAATTCGGTAGGAACGCCATGGACATTGTATAAATCGGTAATAATTTCTCCTTCATCAAAACTTAACATATAATTAATGGCATATTTCTTTTTAAAATCTAAGGATTCTTGAACGGAATCATCGCGTGAAGTATTGACTGCTATAATTTTAATATCGTCAGAGAGTTTACTTTGAGTCGCTTTTAATTTTGGAATCTTCTTCATGCAATAATGGCACCAAGTATTCCAAAAAACCACATAAACACTTTGCTTGCCTTTGAAATCGCTGAGCTTAAAATGTTCTCCATTAATTGAAGTGATTTCAAAATCAGGAGCAACATCGCCTTCATTTGGTCGATAAGCAAATGAAGAAACACTAAAAAGTAGTAATAAAAGTAAAGTTGATTTACGCAACATAATATAATTTTTGTATAAGGTTAAAAACTAAGACCATAATACCTTAAAATAAATCACATGTGTTTAACATTTTATTGCATTTCTTTTTTCAAGGTGTGAATGCCTCCTCCTTGTTTTAACGTCATTTCATTTTTCTTTGGAGTGAATTCTAAAATAATGCCGGCAGTATCAAAGGTAAAAACATCTTTTTCTGTTGCTTTCAATGGAAAAGCTCCTTGTCCAGTAGCTTGAGCAAATAAGGTGTTGCCTTTTTTGAAAATAGTAATTTTTAGAGGAAATGTGGAAACGGAATAGGTTCCGATGTATTTATCGAGTTCTTGCGTGCTGAGTTTTAATCCTTTTTTAAATTCTGGTAACTTATAATTTTTGCCAAAATAAATACTCAATACTGCGATAGCAATGTCATTGATTGGCATCACTTGTCCATTGCTAATATAACTGAATGCTAAACTATCTTGTGGAAAGTAGGATGCCATGGAATAAAATTCATCTATTCTACCGTTGTGAC
Source organism: Lysobacterales bacterium (assembly GCA_027083915.1). Taxonomy (GTDB): domain Bacteria; phylum Pseudomonadota; class Gammaproteobacteria; order Xanthomonadales; family Marinicellaceae; genus NORP309. The sequence goes on from JALWML010000147.1 coordinate 2,610, forward strand.
CAAAGGCTTTTTTAGAACCAAAGGGGAGTTGAAACAAACCATAGCCATAACCCTCTTTGAGTTTAGTCATGGCTTTTAAAGATTTGTCATTGACTAGTTCTTTATTAAATAAACAGTTAAAGAATTTATTCAAATCTGTTGGAGTAGAAACTACCCCGCCCGCACCTTGAGGAAAGCTCATATCAGATTCAACGGATAGTTGCCACTTGTCTAACATTTCATAAGAGTAGGCTTCGTTATTTTGCGGGTTTATTTTTCCTCCATAGTAAGTGTCATGCAAATGACAGCTTTTGGCAATATTATTTTTTAGCAAATCAGCATAACTTTTCCCAGATACTTTTTCGGCAATATAGCTTAATAAAATGTAATTAGAGTTGGAATAACTCATTTTAGCATTAGGTTTGAATTGTGGTTCGTATTGTGCAATTCGTTCCACCATCTGTTTTTGATTGGTTTCTTTGAGCATCCACTTTAGAAAATTCTCATCTGAGGTAATATTAAAAATACCACTGCGATGTTGCAGCAAATTTTCTATGGTAATTTTATCTGCATTTTTAATGGTTGGAAAAAACTCTGATAATTTAGTAGAAAGTGAAAGTTTTTCTTGTTCGACCAGTTGCATAATTAGAGTGGCAGTAAATGTTTTTGAAATGGAACCAATTCTGTATTTGGTTTTATTAGAAGCTTTTATATTATCTGCAATGGAAGCATAGCCAATGGAGCGATGATAGACTTCTTCGTTATCATAAGATATTGCAATACTCATCATCCCCTGATTATTGCTTTCGATATGATCAAACAAAGCATTCATTTTGTCTTTGTCAAATGATTGTGCGCTTGTGTTTAGACTAATGGATAATAAAAGCACTGATAGGTAATATTTTATCATGAGTGTGTTCCCTTAAATTAATGAATAAGCAACAATGTAATGTTTAAGGCTTAAATTTATAAGTGCTGAAAGTCATGAATAACAGGTATATAATGGCTTTATGTTCAAAGATCAACAATACCTTAAGTTCAGCGCCTATGGTTTTTTAAAAAACCTGCGTTTTTTTGATGCATTTTTGCTTTTGTTTCTGGTTGATAAGGGCTTGAGTTATACCCAGATAGGTGTTTTGTATGCCCTGCGAGAGATTGTTATTAATGTTTTTGAGGTACCTTCAGGGCTTATGGCTGATTCTTATGGGCGTAAAAAAGCCTTGATGCTGTCGTTTGTGCTTTATATTGTTTCTTTTTTATCTTTTTATTTCGCCAGTAAATTTTGGTGGTTTTTATTTGCTTTTGGTTTGTATGGTGTTGCCGATGCTTTTCGTTCTGGCACCCATAAAGGCATGATAATGGATTATTTGAGATTGCATAACTGGCAATCCCATAAGATTAACTATTATGGACATACGCGCTCGTGGTCGCAAATGGGCTCAGCGCTGTCATCGCTTATTGCGGGTTTAATTGTCTACTTCGGTGGTGATTTTAAACTGGTTTTTCTTTATTCTGTCGTACCCTATGTGGTTAACTTGTTTGTCATTGCCTCTTATCCCAATAACATTAATCATGCTAATAAACCTGAAAAAAGGCGAATAGGGCTGACAACAAAAGCCTTGATAACCGTGTTAAAACAAGCCGATGTGGTCAAACTGATTAACTCAGCGGCATTGCATACCGCTTATTTGAAAGCGATTAAGGATTATATACAGCCATTAATGGTTCATGTGGCATTGCTGATTCCTTTGATGAGTCAACAAGCCATTGATAAGAAAAATGGTTTAATTATTGGACTGATTTCTTTATTTATCTTGGCACGTCACGTGCATCACGAATGGCATCGGTTTTTTATGGTAAAAATAAGTTAAAGAGCTCAAACCTCACCTTATTAATAGGGTTTACTCTTGGGGTTTTGTCAGGTTTGTTTTACCTCATGGAATTGTGGATTTTTGCCTTGTTATTATTTATTGGTGTGTATTTGGTAGAAAATTTACGCAAACCAATTTTAACCGGAATCGTCTCAGATAATGTCCCTAATGAAATATTGACTTCGGTACTTTCAGTGCAGTCATTAGTCAAAACGGTTATGACTGCACTGATAGCTTTGTCCTTTGGCATCGTTGTCGATAGTTTTGGTATTGCAGTGGCTTTTATGAGTGTTTCAAGTTTATTACTTGTAATGGTCTTGTTGTTAAACTACACGCTCAAAATGCGCAGTAAAGTGCCTTAAAAACTCGGGTTCGTAAGTTATTTTTATGCCTTTGGATTGGTCTTTCTCTTTGATGATTTCTTCAAAGGTTTCAATCACGTAATCGATATGACTTTGGGTGTAAACGCGCCTTGGGATTGCCAGTCGCACGAGTTCCATTGGTGCAGGATCTAAATTGCCATTGTCATCGTATTTGCCAAACATTACCGAACCAATTTCACAGCCACGAATACCGCCTTTGATGTATAAATCGCAAGCAAGGGCTTGTCCTGGGTATTGATTAACAGGAATGTGTGGATAGAATGCTTTGGCATCAATATAAACGGCATGTCCGCCAATTGGGCGCATAACTGGCACACCCATTTGGTGTAATTTATCCCCTAAATAGGTTGTGCTGGTGATGCGGTAATGCAAATAATCTTTATCAAATACTTCAACCAAGCCAATGGCAAGGGCTTCCATATCACGACCAGATAAACCGCCATAAGTAACAAAACCTTCTTTGATGATTAAGGTGTTGGTGCAAGAATCGGCAATTTCTTTAGATTTTAAGGCAATAAATCCGCCCATATTGACCAGTGCATCTTTTTTAGCGCTCATGATGCCACCATCGACTAAATCAAACATTTCTTGGGCTATATTGCGATATTCTACGTCTTTGTAGGCTTCTTCGCGTTGGGCAATAAAGTAAGAGTTTTCGGCAATTCGACAACAATCAAGTAAATAAAGTACACCGTATTTGTCGCATATTGTCCTTACATCTTTGGCATTTTGCATGCTTACAGGTTGACCACCACCTGAGTTGTTAGTCACAGTTAAAATCACTGCACCAATATTTTCTGCACCATACTTGAGGATGGTAGCTTCGAGTTTTGCTATGTCAATATTGCCTTTGAATGGGTGTTCCAGTGCAGGTTGTTGACCTTCTTCGGTTAAGCAATCAATGGCTGTTGCACCACCGTATTCGATGTTGGCTCGAGTAGTGTCAAAGTGGGTGTTGCTGATAAATACTTTACCCTCGCCACCAAGTTGTGTGTATAAAATACTTTCGCCAGCTCGTCCTTGATGCGTAGGTATGACGTATTGGCAGCCGGTTAAATCACGTACCGCATCGCGCATACGTTCCCAGCTACGTGCACCAGCATATGACTCATCACCACGCATAATGCCAGCCCATTGTTCGGCACTCATGGCTGATGTACCGCTATCGGTGAGTAAGTCAATAATGACTTTTTTGGATTCGATGAGAAATAAATTGTTGTGTGCTTGTGCCAAATAATCAATGCGTTGCTCTTGGCTTGACATTTCAATCGGTTCAACCGATTTGATACGAAATGGCTCAATAATGGTTTTATGTTTCATACTATCTAAATCTTGATATAGAAAACGCGATTATAGCACAACTCATTGACGCACCTAGAAAACTAATAGAGACCTTTGCACAACTCGTGAAACGAGTAAAAAAGTTGCAAAAAGCTCCACTCTGCGTTAAAAAATTCGCAAATAGCGAGCTATTCGACTCATTTTTTGCCTTGATTGGAGCTTTTTTCATTCTTTTTTCCACCGTCTCAGAGTTATGCAAAGGTCTCTAATAAAAGGCTTCATTACCAATAACTCGTCTCTATTAATGTCTTCTCTTTTTACTGGTATTTATGCCTGTTTCTAAATCTTTTAAAATGCCATTATGAATATCGTAAATCCATCCATGTACGGTTAAATCTGCGCCATCATTCCAGGCTTTG
>JALWML010000148.1 GCA_027083915.1 Lysobacterales bacterium
TAATATTAGAGAGGGCTATTTCACAATTCGTAGAATGTGCAAAAAGTAGTAATATCTTTATACGATGTTAAATATTCGCAAAGGCAGAAGGACTAATTATAGATAGTAATTAGTCCTTTTTTCTCCAAATCCCGATATGTATGAGAGTTATTGTTATGCAATCCATATTCGTTTCTTCGGATGCTAGTGCTCATTTCTTAGGGTTAATTTAATGTGCCGTAGTGAGTAAAGTTATTGGTAAGTTTGTTCTGGACCAATTCCCACCTTCTGCACCTAAATAATTAACATTAACTGTAAGTGAGCCATCATTGAAATCATTGCCGTTTTTACTATTTAATGTTAAGGATAGTGTTCCTGCATTAGATAAGGTGAATGTTTCTGGTGGTGTTCCCGCTCTTGGATATCCTGTTACTTCATTCATGGTGAAGATTATTTCTTGCCCGATGCTGAAATTTTGATTAGATCCTTGAACCCAGCGAGGTTTACCTTCTGAATCAAAGTAATACAAAGTTGCTACTGCAACTGAATTATGCTCTGCAAATGATAATGATAGTCCCCAGCCTTGATCGGTTTCACCTGCCCACCATTGAGCACCAAAATCATTAGTTGGAGGTGCTCCGATTGTGTTTTCGATAGATTCTATACACCAGTTACCAGAATCACTACCTATAGTCCATGAGACTACAGCTAGATCATTTCCTCTTGATTTTCCATCGTTACAAGAACTGTGACTACTTGTTGTTGCAGAATTAAAATCAACCTTGAAATCTGTAGTTCCAATATCATCAGCAGTAAATGGAGTGTTTGAGTTGGAAGTAAAATCATAGGTAAATCTTTGTAATGCTGTATTGGTATTAATAGGCACTAGAGTATTATTCACTAATTTAGATATCGCTGTATACCATTCTGGTGTGCCATCGCTTCGATAGGTATAGAAAACGGTAAAATAAACCACACCAGTTGCCTGTTGAATTGGTTCGATGACAAACCCATGACCATTTTTTGCAATATCAGAATATAAGCCTGGCTTAATTGTTTCTTGCACACTAGTTTTTGGACGTGGATCCCAGCCTATATCCCAAAGCATAGGTGTGGCAAGTTGCAAATCTCTTAGGTTTTCATCTTGTATTGGTTCCATTAATTCACTATAAGCTCGACTCAGGTGTGAAACCGAAGAGCCAGGTTCAATAGTAGATGGTGCATAGAGTTGGATTAAGCCAGTGCGCAAATTGCTAAGCGTGTTAAACTCCGAGGCTGCTGAATCGACCGAACTCCACAGTAGATTGCCAGCATTTGTTATGGCATGCTCTCTGAGCGCATCGGTTGCCATTTCACTCAAAGGTGTAGTTGTTCCATCTTGATTATGTTCCAACAAAAAACTCGAAAAAATATCAATTTTATTACAGAACATGGTGCCATTAGTATGAGTAATTGGTGTACCATTTGGTGTACCATCTGGACATTGGTACGTAGTATCTTCATCTCCAACATAAATTGCAGAAGAAAAGCCTAAGCCATGAGTCATCTCATGTAGAGCAGTGGAAACAAAATCAACATTTACGCCCAATGAAGGGGTATCTAATCCATAGTACCAATGGGTATTTCCTAGTCCAGCACTGGTGTCAATTTTAGGATTAAAATTTATTAGAATACTATGTGTCTCACAACTTCCGCCAATAAGTTTACAAGCTTGTGTTCCTGCTTGTCTTTCAGCTAAGGCAATTGGGTACCATGTATCTGGCAAGAGACCCGATGTATTGTTTACAAAAGTACGCGCACCAGCATTAGCTAATACAGCAGAAGTAGCAGAGGTTTCTAAATCATCAGGCCAGCAACCCTGAATTATCAATGGTACGGTTGATTGTAAGTTTTGCGTCATTAATTCGGCAGCTTTTAAAACAGCATTTTTACGTTGTTGCCCTCGTGTTCTGGCATTATTTCCCGACACTGGAGAAACAGGGGTTGGGTCATTCCAACCTGCAATATCACAAGGTTCAGTCGTTCCTATAATAGTATCTTGGTCAAAAATAAATTGAATTTCAGGGGATGTTAAAGGTTGAGTGTCATAAGTAGCTGTTAAATTAATAGAACTTTCATTCCCATCATATCTATAAACACTAATATACCAGCGTCCCTCTCTTAATGGTATATTCAATGCTGTTGAAATAGTAAAGCTTTCTTCTGATCCAAGACTTCCAGATAAGTATTGAGCTTCTTCATATATATCAGCTGTAGTAAAATCACTGTCATACTTCATTAATAAATCAAAGTCAGAGCCTGTCGTGATACCATTTTCAATTTCAACTTTTAACGTAGTCGCATTAGCAGGAACATCAATATAAACATTGGTAGTAGCAGTTTCTAGAGCTAAGGTAAATGAAACTGTCTGTCCACTCGTTAATTCCAGTGCATTAACCAAGCTTGATAAAACTAAGGATAAGAGTAATAGCTTTTTCATTTGACCACCTTATCTAAGTTATGGTTATGTTTTTGCTTGCATTGGTAAGAAAAAGTACCATCTGCATTTTTAGTTAACACCGTTTGATGTTTTGATGGTGCAGGTATTTGTCTTTGAGCCATGCTCTTTTTCACATTGACTTTGTCAGCCTGAATTGTTCGAGACTGTACCTGAACTACTGTTGGCTTATCGGAGCTAACTGCACAGACAGCAAACGATAAAAGAGTTGTTGATAAAATTATTTTTTTCATATCTTTATTCCTAATAAATTTCTAATTGGAGGCACTTTTAGCCAGTGCTAACCATGTTTCTACTACAGTATCGGGGTTAAGTGAAACACTTTGGATACCTTGTTGCATTAACCATTGCGCTAAATCGGGATGGTCTGATGGTCCTTGACCGCAAATACCAATATATTTACTGCGCTTTTTGCAATTATAAATTGCCATAGCGAGTAATTTTTTTACAGCTGCATTGCGTTCATCAAATAAATCAGCAACAAGACCTGAGTCTCTATCCAAGCCTAAAGTCAATTGTGTTAAATCATTTGATCCGATAGAAAACCCATCAAATATATCCAAAAACTCATTGGCAAGCAATGCATTGGAGGGTAATTCACACATCATTATGATTTTTAGACCGTTTTCACCTTGAGTGAGTCCAAATTTTTTCATTATTTGGATGACTTTTCTGCCTTCTTCTAAAGTACGAACAAAGGGAATCATTGCCCAAATGTTAGTTAGACCCATTTCATCACGAATATATTTCAAGGCTCTGCACTCGAGTTCAAAACATTCTTGGAAGGATTCATCAATATAACGTGAAGCTCCGCGAAATCCAATCATGGGATTTTCTTCATGCGGTTCATAGGCTTTACCGCCGATTAAATTGGCGTACTCGTTTGATTTGAAGTCGGATAAACGAACAATAACCGTTTCAGGAGCAAATGCAGCACCTAAAGTTGCCATACCTTCGGCTAAGCGTTTGATGTAATAATCAACAGGGTCACCATAGGCGGCTATCATGGGATCGACAATAGCTTTAATGTCGTGTGGTTGTTCATCGTAATTTAGTAAAACTTTGGGGTGAATGCCAATCATGCGATTAATAATAAATTCTAAACGTGCAAGTCCAATACCTTTATGTGGTAAGCGTGCAAAATCAAAAGCCCTATCAGGGTTACCAACATTCATCATGATTTTTAATGGAGCAGGGGGCATATTGTATAAATTGGTTTTTATCACTTCAAAATCAATGATTTCATCGTAAACAAAACCCGTGTCTCCCTCACTGCATGAAACGGTTACATCAACACCATTAGCAATTTTGTCCGTGGCATCACCACAGCCGACAATGGCTGGAATACCGAGTTCCCTAGCGATTATTGCTGCGTGACAAGTGCGCCCACCTCTGTTAGTCACGATGGCTGAAGCTCTTTTCATGATGGGTTCCCAATCAGGATCAGTCATGTCGGTAACCAGTACATCACCTGCTAGCACTTCATCCATTTGCGAAATATTAGCAATGACTTTTGCTGTTCCCGAGCCGATTTTTTGTCCAATGCTGCGTCCTTCACAAATAACATTCCCTCTTCGAGCTATTTGGTAACGTTCGAGGCTTTGGGTATTTTTGTCTTGGCTTTTGACTGTTTCTGGTCGTGCTTGGACGATATAAAGTTTGCCGTTATTACCATCTTTTGCCCATTCGATGTCCATGGGTCTGCCGTAATGTTTTTCAATTACCATAGCTTGCTTGGCTAATTCGGTCACTTCATCATCATTGATGGAAAAGATTTGTGAACGTTCTTTTTCGATATTTTGGGTGATAACTCCACCATCTTCACCATAAATCATTTCTATGTGTTTTGAACCTAAGTTTCGCTTTAAAACAGCAGGTCTGTTTTCTTCAATATTTTTCTTATAAACATAAAATTCATCGGGATTAACTGCACCTTGCACCACCATTTCGCCTAATCCATAAGATGAAGTAATAAAGACCACATTTTCAAAGCCACTTTCTGTATCAATGGAAAACATGACCCCACTTGAGGCTAAATCACTGCGAACCATTTGTTGAATGCCTGCAGATAAATAGACATCGTGGTGATCAAAGCCTTGGTGAACACGGTATGAAATGGCTCGGTCATTGTAAAGTGAGGCAAAAACTTCGTGGATTTTGGCAAGCACTTCATCAATGCCTTTAACATTTAGAAAGGTTTCTTGTTGACCTGCAAAAGAAGCATCTGGTAAGTCTTCAGCCGTTGCCGAAGAACGTACGGCTACCGATGAATCTGCTCCAATGTCTTCTTCCATTGCTGCATAGGCTTTACGAACTTCCTCTTCTAAACGCGGTTGAAATGGTGTTTTCATAACCCATTTGCGTATTTTTTTACCCGCTTTTGCCAAAGCATTAACATCGTCAACATCAAGTTTAGCTAATTTTCTATTTATTTTTTCATCCAAGCCTGTTTGATTTAAGAAATCAATAAAAGCTTGAGAAGTTGTTGCAAAACCACCAGGCACAGAAACACCTAATTCACTTAAGTGAGTTATCATTTCACCTAGAGAGGCATTTTTACCACCAACTTGTGCCAAATCTCTCATGCCAAGTTGATTAAGTTGTAAAATATATTCAGACATGCATTGAAACCGAAGTCATAAAAGATTAGTATTCTATCATTGACAACAACTTCAAATGTTAGAAAAGTATTAAATTGACAAAAAAATGCACAATATTTTATGTTTCCGATGGGACAGCTATTACCGCTGAAACGGTTGGCCATTCTTTGATTTCACAATTTCAAGACATTAGTTTTGATGAAATCAGATTACCTTTTGTAGACAATAAAGAAAAAGCACTAATTGCGGCTGCACAAATCAAGCAGGCTGGCAAAGATTGTCAACCTTTAGTGATTAATACTGTTGTTGATATTGAATTACGTAAAATTATACATTCAGGTGGTGGATTAAAACTTGATCCATTTAATCGATTATTACGTAAAATTGAAAAAAATTTAGGTGTTAAGCGTTCACCAGTTGTTGGTTTAGCTCATGGAATTACCAATTCTAAAGCTTATGGTAAAAGGATTGATGCGACCAATTATGCCTTAACACATGATGATGGTGTCAGCATCAATTACGACGATGCTGATCTTATTTTATTGGGTGTTAGTCGTTCTGGAAAAACACCGACATGTTTGTATTTGGCATTACAATATGGGGTAAAAGCAGCCAATTATCCTTTGACTGTAGAGGACTTAGATAAAATGCAAATCCCTCCACAAATATTAAAACATAAACAAAAAATATATGGTTTAACCATTGATCCTTTCCGCCTCTCACAGATTAGATCTGAGCGTAGACCCAATTCGGAGTATGCCAAAATGCGTCAATGCCAACGTGAAGTGTCTGATGCGGAAGCCTTGTTTTTACGCAATGGTATTCAATACTTGTCAACAACACACACATCAATTGAGGAGATTTCAGGAAAAGTCTTGCTTGCTCTGAATTTAACCAATAAACTTCATTGATGTATAATTCATCTTATTCGAATCAGCAGTGTGAAACGATAAAACACGAAGATAATTTTCAGTTAATGAAAATGCTTTTCCCTGTGCATCTTTATCAAGGTGTTTGTTATGAAAGTACTCTAGAGAATCGCCCAATTGTACAAATTAAGGTGTCGCAAGCATTCAAATACACAACCGAAATTGAATTAAAATATATTTTTAAATTTGGCATGAGTGAAAAAATTATTATGCGAAGTTATGAAGATGCTCTGGTTGCAGAAATCGTTTATTGTACTGATTTCCAGCAATTTATTCGTTTATTGGGACCAAGAATATGCCCTAAAGTTCACTTGAAAACTCGTAGTGCCTTGAATATATTCCTCCATAAACTTTTGAATTTCTTACTAAAGTCAGGTTATAACCATAATCATTGGTCACTGTTATCATCTAATCAGTCATCTAAATAATAGAACACAACAATAGATATTATTTGATAGCTTCAATCGTATTAATCAAGTAAAATACGCTTTTTAATTCAATTCACAGGAGA
>JALWML010000149.1 GCA_027083915.1 Lysobacterales bacterium
ATTTACCAACTTGAGTTCGCTGCAAATTTCTTACATTTTTTTGCTCCTCCCTAGACAGCAGCAGGAGTGTTTCGGTCAATTCAGTTGATTGTTTAACGGCACGTTCTATTCTTTCTAAACGCAACTGGGTTTTTTCACTGATATCATCTTGTGTACTAATTAATTCAGTTGTACTTGCGATTACAGCTAATGGTGTTCTCAATTCATGACTAACATCTGCGTTAAACTCTTTATCTCGTATAACAATCGAGGCTATTCGATCCGAATAATCATCCAACGCTTGAGCCAGTTGACCCACTTCATCATCTGAAAAATGTGATGCCAAGTGCCCGGGTTTATCACCCTGATGCTGAACCATTGATGACAGACTTCTTAATGGCTTTAATATCTTTTTAGAAGCAAATATGGCTAGAAAATAAGCAATAATTGTAAAAAGAACAAAAACACCTGCCAAGGACGAATAAACTAAACGGCTTTCATTTTCAGGCGTACTTACATCAAATATTATATAACCCCAGACTTCCTTCCCTTTGAGCATATGTCTTTTATTAACAGCAACCTTAAGGTGCTTACCATCTTCAACGATATCATGCACGCCATCACTGAGGTCAGCATAACTTATCGGCATGACCAATGGCAACTTCTCTGGTGCAGTAACAAAGGCTTGCACATTGCTGGCAATGGGCTCTCCTTGAATCCCGTTAGGGTCCTTGACCAATTTTTCCATGTACTCATCTAAATTAGTTTTTATAGATTCACCGATTAGATTGGTACTTAAGTGTTCTCGGATTGTTAATGCTGTTGTTGCAAACAAAGCCCCAAGCAAAGTACTCAGGGTTAAGAATGCAACAATAATTCTATATTTTAGTTTATTCCGAAACTTCATCCAAATCTGCTATACGGTAACCAACCCCATGTCTTGTATGGATTAGTTTCTTATCAAAAGGTTTGTCAATTGTAGCTCGAAGTCCATGAATATGCACGCGCAACGAGTCACTATCAGGCATTTCTTCACCCCATACTTTCAACTCTAACTCTTGCCTTGGAACAACCCAAGGCGATGCTTGCATTAATCTTTTTAATAACTTCAAGCCTGTTGGGTTCATTTCTAAGGATTTGCCTGCTCTTTTAACCTCAAGAGTGTTTGTGTCATACACTAAATCAGCAACAATTAATACTTTCTCAGCGGCATTACTTCTTCGGTTAGACAGTACCGTCACTCGTGCTTCTAATTCTTGTAACGCAAATGGTTTGACCATGTAGTCATCTGCCCCAAATTCAAATCCTTTTAGCGTTTGTTCTAAACTGTCTCGCGCCGTCAACATAAGAACTGGGGTGGTCTTACCTGCTTCTTTGCGCAATTTTTTACAGACATCAAGACCATCCATGCCCGGAAGCATTAAATCCAAAACAATAACATCAAAATCATTGGTTACCGCAAAGTGTAATCCCGTTATCCCATCGGCAGCATAATCAACTATATGCCCCTTGTCTTCAAAATAATCCACAATATTTGCAGCGATATCTGTATTATCTTCAATGACGAGTATTTTCATTTTTTCTCCCTATTTTAAGGCCTGTAAAAAGTATATAAATCTCTTGGAGTAAGTCCTAGCGAAATTCAAAAAAAAACCCAAGATAAGCTCTCACAAATCTTGGGCTAAAAGAAGATGCTAAAAATTTGTTCGTAATCCTGAGTAAGAGCATCTGTATCTAACTTAACTTGGTGCCCATTGTACTAACATTACTGTTATGGTTTCGTTAAGATTTGTTAATGTTTTTGTTAAATTTAACAATTTTGTTAAAAAAAATCATTTTTATAGCTTATATTGTCAATTTAGATAAAATAACTGTTACTTTTAAATTGATTGACACCGAATCTATCTATGCTACGTTTTACCCTACTTTTTATTGTTATAGTAATCACCCTATTCGCACTAGAGCTTTTTAAACCCATACAAGAAGCCATAGTTTTACCATTTACTGGTTTTTTAGCAACCATTAGTGCTTATATCATGCAGTTGTTTGATAAAGATGTTATTGCTCAAGCGGACGTCATACGCAGTAGTGCCAATGGCGTGGCAGTCAAAATAGCTGCAGGATGTAATGGAGTTGAGGCCGTTATTGTTTTATTTGCTGCTATTTTTGCTTTCCCTTCAAAATTCATTCATAAAATTTACGGTTTTGTCTTAGGATTTTTTGGCATTCAATTATTAAATATCATTCGAATAATATCTTTATTTTACTTATTGCAATGGGATAAGAATTGGTTTGACTGGTTTCACCTTTATTTATGGCAAGCTCTTATTATCATTGATGCATTGGTTATTTGGTTAATTTGGTTAAGATACTTACCAAAAAACAACGAAGACAGATTGACTACAGCTTAATCTTTAAGGTTAATACCTGCCACCACATCACCCAATCTCCCATGAAACTGTAAAGTGGATATTTAAAAGATGCTGGTTTATTTTTTTCAAAAACAAAGTGACCAACCCAAGCAAAACCATAACCGATAATTGGCAGTGTGATTAGTAGTTTATAATGTGATTTAGCCAGAATCAACAAAAGCACCACAACAAGGCTTGTACCTATTACATGCAATAATCGACAGACTTTATTTTGATGTTCTGATAAATAAAAGGGATAAAATTCTTTAAATGAATTGTATTTTTTTTCTTTTGTCATCCTATAATCTCAGCTAGCTTAAACTTTAGAGTATTAATTATAGCATATTTTTTATTTAACAACTTTCAAAAAACTCTTTCCAGACTTTTCTTTTGCTGAAATTTTCTTGTGATCAATGACCTGAGCTTTTTTAGTCTTACTAGGTTTCGGAGGTTCAGGATTTGGCACATCATCTTCAGAACCAAACATCATTCCTTGGCCATTTTCACGAGCATAAATAGCTAAAATAGCATCCATGGGTAAGTAAAGGTTTTGACTCACCCCTGAAAAGCGAGCATCAAACAAAATACCTTCATTGACAATTTCAAGGTTTTTAGTAGCTCCATAAGACACATTTAATACGACCTTTCCATCTTCATCTATGCCTGGAGGAATCTGAACATCTTGAGAAGTAGAATTCACCAAAACCAATGGTGTTAAATTATTATCACTAATCCATTCGTGTAAAGCACGTAGAATATAAGGTTTTGATGAATTCATAAACTTGTCTCGTTAAAAGTCAAAACGCATTTCACGTTCTTGCTCTGATACACTTTGTTTGAATGATTCTTTTCTAAAAATCATATGCGCATATTGACGAATTGGTTTTGGCAACTCTTCCCAGTCTAAACCATAATGCTCTAAACGCCATAAGAAAGGTGCTAAACAGGTATCAACTAAAGTCATGTCCTCACTCAAGAAATATTTTGTTTCTGAAAATAAATCTTTTGAAGCCGATAACTTATCAAATAACTCTTCACGTGCTATTTTTTGCTCTTCAATTGTGCCATTTTCTAAAGCAGGAATATAGCTTAACCAATCCTTTTCCATACGGTAAGTGTAAAGACGCAACTTAGCACGTGTCACAGGATCAGGCGGCATTAATGGAGGATGAGGGTATCTTTCATCTAAGTATTCAGTGATAACTGTCGTCCCATATAGCGCCAAATCACGATCGACAACAGTTGGTGTTGTGTGGTAAGGGTTAATATGAATTAAATCTTCTGGTGGATTCAGAGGATCCACTTCAATAACATCAACACTGCTGATATTTTTGGTTTTTAATAAAAATCTAATTCTGTGCGAATCATACGAATCCGATACAGAATAAACAGATATGACTGAACGTCCTCTTGCTGGAATAATCACTTAAGTTAGCCTCCTTAAATTTAGAACTATTTGCTCAAAATGAACAAAGTCGCGCATTATAACAGTTTTAGGTCTATAAAAGCAAAAAAAGGTGATTGAAATCAAACTCTCAACCACCTTTTTAATTCTATAACTTATTGATTTTTAATGAACATCTTTAAAGTAATTTTTCTTCAATAAATAAGCCAACATAGTAAATATCACTAAGAAAAACAACACCCATGGTGCCATTTCCGTTCTGATTAAACGTGCTGGCTCTGCTGTGTAATCTAAGAAATTAACAATATCACGAACAGTCTCGTCAAATTCTTCTTCAGACATGCTTCCTTCAGTAATTTTCTTGAAGCCTTTAAATGTGTGAGTGACAATACCATGCTCATCCTCATGCTCTTCAAATTTAGCTTCTTGAATTCCCTGTAATTCCCACAACACATTTGGCATACTTGCGCCAACAAACACCGTGTTATTCCACCCGATTGGACGACTAGGATCTTTATAAAAACTCTTCAAGTAATTATACAACCAATCAACACCACGTGCTTTTGCAATTAAGGTTAAATCCTTCGGAAAAGCTTTATGAAACCACTCTCGTTCTTCAACTTGTGCATTATCCATTGTATTTGTCATATGCTCTGGGAATTTAGAATCAGTAAAAATTAGATTTTCTGTTACTTCATCTTTAGTTAAACCCAAGTCTTTTGCCATACGATTGTATCTTTGATACTGTAATGAATGGCAACCAGAACAATAATTCATAAAATACTTGGCACCATTTTGCAATGATTCTTTAGATCGAATATTGGTTTGTGCAGGCTCTAAATGTGCGCCACCGCTGTTTGCAAAAACAGACGATGTTAGCAATACTGCACCTATTAATAATAACTTTTTCATTAGTGTGTCAACCTCTCTGGAATTGGTTTATGTTTTTCATTCTTGGTATAAACAAATAAGAACACAAAGTATAAGAAATAAACTCCTGTCAAGACTTGGGCAAGTAATTTCTCACCTGGTCCCCAAGAAATCATACCTAGGTAACCCAATACAACAAAAGAAGTGACAAATGCTGTTAACGCTAATTTGAAAGGCATTAAACGGTAACGGATTGATTTCACTTCAGATCTATCTACCCAAGGCAATAAAAACAATGCAATTATTGCTGAGAACATTACTATCATTCCTCCAAATGGATTTGGAACAACTTTTAAAATAGCAAAGAATGGTGTGAAGTACCAAACAGGCTTAATATGTTCAGGTGTTGAACCAGGGTTAGCTATATTAAAATTGTCATGCTCAAGGAACAATCCACCCATGTCCGGTTTCAAGAAGACAATGCCAAGAAAAATTATTAAAAACATGCCAATCCCAAATATATCTTTAACTGAATAATAGGGATGGAATGGGATACCGTCTTTAGGAACACCGTTTTCATCTTTATTATCTTTAATTTCAATACCGTCAGGGTTGTTTGAACCCACTGAGTGTAAAGCAGCAATATGTAAGAATACCAGTATCAATAAAACTATCGGCACTGCAACAACATGTAATGCAAAAAAGCGATTCAGTGTGGCATCAGATATATTGTAATCGCCACGAATACCTTCTAGCAAGGTATCACCAATATAAGGAATTGTTCCAAACAATTGAGTAATTACTTTTGCGCCCCAAAAAGACATGTTACCCCATGGCAAAACATAACCCATAAAGGCTTCAGCCATCAAAGCAACATAAATAATCATACCAAAAGTCCAAATTAACTCCCTAGGCTTTTTGTAAGAACCGTACATTAATCCACGGAACATATGCAAATAAACCACAATAAAGAAAGCAGATGCTCCTGTTGTGTGCAAATATCGGATTAACCAACCCCAAGGCACATCGCGCATGATGTATTCAACCAAGCCAAAAGCTTGTGCTGCATCTGGCTTATAGTGCATGGTCAGCCAAACACCTGTAAGCAACTGGTTAACTAAGACCAACAATGCTAAGGATCCAAAAAAGTACCAAAAATTGAAATTCTTTGGAGCATAATATTTTGCCATGTGATCATTCCACATGTCTGTTACTGGTAACCTTTGATCAAACCAACCAAGTATACCTGTTGTTTTAACTTTTCTTAAGCCCATTACGCACCTCCTTCAAGTTTGTCAGTACCAATAATAAGATTATTATCATCAACATATACATAGGGTGGAATAACCATATTCGTACCAGCAGGAGAACCTTTATAAACACGACCCGAGATATCAAAAGTTGAACCATGACACGGGCAAAAGAAACCACCCTGCCACTCAGAATCAAATGCTTGTGGAACAATTTCTGGATAAACTTTAGGGGAACAACCCAAGTGCGTACAAATTCCAACCATAACTAATAAATCTTCTTTTTGAGATCGGTATGGATTATTTGCAAACTCTGGTTGAATGCTTGATTCATTCTTAGGGTCTTTTAATCTATCATCATGATTAGAAAGTGTGTCTAATAATTTTTTATCACGTTTGACAATGAAGATTGGCTGCCCTCTCCACTTTACTTGTAATTTTTGACCTGATTCTAGTTTAGAAACATTAGCTTTAACGACCCCACCAGCGGCTTTTGCACGCTCAGATGGCATCCACGATTTTATAAAAGGAACAGCAGCAAACC
>JALWML010000150.1 GCA_027083915.1 Lysobacterales bacterium
TAATTCGCATGCCCAGCGAATGAAAAGTTGATATGTTAAGGCGCTCTCTTTTTCCTTCAACTTCTGGCAAACTAACCATTTTAACAGCACGCTGAGCCATTTCTTTGGCTGCTTTATTGGTAAAAGTTATTGCAAATATGTTGTGGTGTGTGGCTTTTTGGCTTTTGATTAGGTAAGCAATTTTTTCTGTAATCACCCGCGTTTTCCCACAACCAGCACCGGCAAGTACCAATAAAGCACCATCACAATAGGTCACTGCAGATTGTTGTTGAGGGTTAAGCATATTGTTGTCTATAAAATCAAAGCGGGCAATTATAACCCAGACCGTTGAGGACTTTATTATAAAACTTCATAGCCTTTGGTTTATTAATTATATCGCGATGCAAATAATAGCGGTGTGCCAATTGTGAGTCGGTTAAATCTATGTAGTGTGCATTATTAGCTTTTTTAAATTCATTACCAAAAAAACTTGTTAAGCCTTTACCTAGTCTCTTACCAATTAATTTTATCCCCAATTTGCCTAGTAATTTATCTTCTTGATTAATGGTAATATAAATATTCTCTGAAAAATTAATCTTTTCCACCCATTTATGATGAGTTTTAGCCGCTGATGCTGGTGCACTGATAACAAGAGTATCAAAAATTGTTGTCAAAGTACCCGTATAATTCTTCATCGCTTGCTCCAAAACAATACTGCCCATGCTATTGGTTAATAAGGTGAATTTTATGCCTTTAATTTTTTCTTTATTGAGCTCTTTATAGCGCAGCAATGACCCTAAGACATGCATAAAATCTTCAGATGATTTCCTTGCTTTTTGTATAGGGAAAGCAAAACGTCCTTCCCAAGAAGGCCAGTGAAACATAATGACTTTGGCTGAATAATCTTTTTCCAAATCTGCTAACAAGTGTTTGTTAAAAGCTTTTTCTGGGTGTTTGCCACGTCCATGAACAAAAAGAATAAAATTATCGTACTGCGGTGAGGTGTTAATTTCATTTATTGTTTCATTAATAACAGCGGTGATTGAATTTATTGATTCTACCTTGTTTTTTAAGGTGACGATAGCATTAACTTGGCGGGTTTTTTTATGGCACGAAAACAGCACTGTCACCAAAACCATTAATAACAATTGCTTCAACTTTTTCTCCACCTTATTTTTACCGCTGTGATTTTGGACTGTTCTAATCGTTCTTCAGGAATTACTGTAAATCCATTTTTAACGTAAAAATTCAAAGGCGACTGGTAGGTGCTGCCATCGGCTTTTTTATGATTGTTATGATCAACAACCCATGCATTTATTTCATCACTTTGGGCTTTCACTCTATCGAGCAATTGAGAACCATATCCTTGTTGTTGTATGGATTTATCTAAAATTATAGCAATCCAGTCTTTTTCATCTCGTACCATCTTTGCCAACCAACCTTTCACTTCTCCACTTTCACCTATGAGCAAAGTATGTTGTGGGTTCTTTAGGCTAATTAAATAATCTTCAAATGATTGCCTGTTTTTATAGGCTAACGTTTTAGGGTATTGGTCATGCCACATATCCAGTAGTTGACCTTTTTGGTTTTGAGTGAGTGTTTTAGTACAAAGAAATTTCAAATTATTGGGTTATTTAAATGAGTTTTTAGTTTACCACAATTGTTGTGGAAATAAAAAAGCCCACAAACAGTGAGCTTTTCTACTAATTAATTTTTTATGTGTGCCTTTAACGATTAAAGAATCCGCCTAATAGACCAGAGCCTTTTTTCAAGATATCACTCATATCAACATCGCCATCACCATCTGCATCTAGCATACCTTCAATCATGCCTAGTTGTTTTGGTTGACGTTTTTGAATTGTTTGGTGTTCTTGATTAAGCAAATCTTGTAAGCCACTAACGCCCATGTTGTTTTGTGCTTTTGCTTTTCCAAGTGCGCCCATTACCATTGGTGCCAGCATTGACATTAAGTCACCGGCTCCTTTTCCACCTAAACCTGTTGCACGACCCAATTGTTGTGCCATGTTATTTTGTTTTCCACCAAATACGTGGCCTAATATTTTGCCACCTTCTTGCATCATGGAGCTTGAACCACCACTTTGTCCAAGCAAACTGCCTAAGTTGTCTAGCATATTGCCATCTGTATGTTTATTAAGAGCATTGGCTAAAGATTCGGCACCTTGTCTTGATCCTGCATTGCGTTTTATTGCTGCTAAAATCATTGGTATCGCAGCTGCTGTGGCGCGTTGTACACCTTCACTATTGCCACCAACCTTTTGTGCCATTTGTTGCATCATACTACCACCCAGCTGTTGGGTAATCATGTCCATAATTCCGCTCATGAGATATTCCTCTTTGATTTAAAAACACTATGTTACCATAAATTTATGGGCTTTTTAATAGCCGTTTGTAAACAAAGTTTAATTCCAAATAGGTATTTGGTTCTTTATTCAGTTATTATTAAGTAAAATGCCCCTTCTTTTAAATTAAATGAGTTTTTGTGGAAAATTTTATAATAATTTTGTGTTTAATTGTTTTGGGCTTTGTTCTTAAAAGCACCAAAAAATTTCCCAAAAACACCGCTCAAGTCCTTAATCTGTTTGTTATTTATGTATCCTTGCCTGCTTTGGTTTTGGTTAATGTTCCTAAACTTGAGTTTTCATCAAATTTATTAGTCACTGCAGTCACTCCTTGGGTCATGTTATTTGTATCAGTCCTCATTGTCTTAACTTTTGCCAAACTGTTTAAATGGGATAGAGAAACCATTGGAGCACTTTTACTTATTGCGCCACTTGGAAACACTTCTTTTTTAGGCATTCCTATGGTTGAAGCTTTTTTTGGTAAAGAGGCTGTTGGTTATGCCGTCATGTATGATCAATTTGGTTCATTTTTTGCATTGGCCATTTATGGTTCTATTGTGTTGGCTATCTACTCCGAAGACGCTGAAAAAATAAGTGCATCGGGCATAATTAAAAAAATTATTTCCTTTCCTCCTTTTATTAGTTTTGTTGCTGCCTTGTGTCTTTTCAAGGTTGACTTACCCCAAAGCTATTTTAATGTCTTATCACCTATTGCCAAAACATTGATTCCCGTTGTTATGGTTGCTGTAGGTTTTCAATTAGTGCTTCGTGTTGAATTTAGTAAGATTCGTTCATTTGTCGTTGGTTTATCGGTCAAAATGATTGTTGCCCCATTGGTTGCCTTTCTTGCCTTTATGGCACTAGGTTGGAATGAAGAAATCTATAAGGTTACTGTTTTTGAAGCGGCAATGCCTCCTATGATTTCAGCTGGTGCTTTGGCAATAATGGCAAACCTTTCCCCGCGTTTGGTTTCTGCTATGATTGCCTATGGAATTTTGTTTTCCTTTATTACTTTGCCTTTGTGGGTTTATATATTGCGTCTTTAAAAGTAGTTAGGAATATATTTATCTGCCAACAGCATGACAACCATGCCATAAACTCCTGCCAAGACATCATCAATCATCACACCAAATCCACCAGAGACTCTTTTATCCAACCAGCCAATAGGAAAGGGTTTGATAATGTCAAAAAATCGAAACACGATAAAACCCAGCACCAGATTTTGCCACGAAAAGGGAATCAAAAACAAAGTAATCCACATACCAACAAATTCATCCCAGACAATGCCACCATAGTCGTGCACGCCTAAGCGTCCACCGGTAACGTTGCACAGTTTCACCCCAACAACAAAAGCAATAAATACCAACCATGCATACATCGGCCACGAGAATTCCTTCAAAACCAAATAGAATGGAATGGCAGCTATTGTTCCGAAAGTCCCAGGAGCAAAGGGAGCTAAACCCGATCCAAACCCAAAGGCAAAAAATCCTGCTGTTGTTTTAAGTGCCACTTCTTTAGGTGGTGTAATAAATTTTTGTTCTGACATTTTTCTCTAAGTCCTTAGATTACAGTGATTTTAACATTGCAGCAAATGCTAACTCAATGTCTTTTTGCGTTGTTCGCCAATTGACTAAAGCGGCTCGAATGGCTTTTTTCCCAGCAAAAACTGTCGGAGACATAAACACAACTCCTGTTTTATTCAAACGACTTAAAAACTCACCCGAATCTTTACTTTCATCGCTCAAAGTAAAACAAACCGTATTTAAGTGTATTGGAGCCAGCACCTTAAAAGCCTGATGGTCGTTAATTAAGCCTGCAAAGTTGTTGGTCAATTCTACATTGCGTTCAACAATTTCCTGATAACCCTCTTTACCGTATGCTTTGAGTGTAAACCAAGCAGGCAAAGCCCTAAGTCTGCGAGAGTTTTCTGGTAAAAAGTTAAGGTAGTTAAAGCTCTCCAATGGATCTCCCAAATAAGGTGCGTTTGAGTTTTGAAATGTTGCCACTTGTAAGAGCTTGTGCTTTTCTTTAATAAAGTAAACGGCACTTTCATAGGGAACATTCAACCACTTATGGCAATCTATGGTAATACTGTCGGCATCGTGCCACCCCTCTAATAAACTTTTAAACTTAGGTGAGCAGGCAGCGAAGCCACCAAAGGCCGCATCAATATGCCACCAAAAATTATACTTTTCACGTAGTTTTGCAATCGCCTTAAAGTCATCAAAGTCAACTGTATTAACAGTGCCTGCACTTGAGATAAGAATAAATTCTTGGGTGTCAATCATCTGAATCTGCGTTTCTAAGTTGTCCATATCAATGGCTTCACGGTTGCCGTTTAAGGTATTAACTAAAGTCAGGTTATTGCTTCCCACTCCCAACATCGACAAGGATTTAATGGCTGACGAATGCGGTGTGGCACTTAAAAAATTTAAGTCCGTACGCATACCTTCTTTGGCAATATCAAAACCTTTTTGTTTACCGAGCCATTGCCGTGCAACTGCCAAACAAGTAAAATTTGATAGGGTCGCACCGGTAACAAAGCCACCTAAAAAATCCTTAGGTAAATCAAATAGGTCTAATAACATGGCAATTGTTTCAAATTCAATTTGTGCAGAGATGTCGCCATCACCTTTAATTGCTTGGGTATTTTGATCATAAACACTAGCAAGCCAATCACCAACCAAAGCCGCAGGTGTAGCACCACCTGTCACAAATCCCCAATAGCGAGGTCCTGTTGATGCCACTAGAATATCATCGTATTTTTGCACAAACTGTTGCAGGCTTTGTTGGGCACCAATGCCTTTATCTGCTAGGCTTTGTATTTCTTTTTGGGTGGTTTGAGCACTGGTTGTGAACCTACTATCGATATTTTCAACGAAATTAAGTGCTTGCTCCGTCACGTTTTTTAACAAATCAGCAATTTGATTTTTGTCTTTTTCTAATGTCTTATTCATGGTTTAAGGTATAATACTATTATTTATTACTAATCTAGTATTATGACTATAAGAGAAACCACAGCTATTCAAAAGAAGTTTAATCCTTTTATTCTATTTAAACCAATGCAGCTCATCAGTTTTTTATCTTTGTGCTTATTGTTTGTTTTTTCAAACCCCCTTTCTGCTCAAGAAGACTCAACGATTACATCAGATAATTTTGAAGACACAAAGCCTGCTATTGCCATCACCACAGAACAACCAAAACCACTAGAACAAATCACCAGTGAAGAACAAAAGGTCGTTGATGAAACAACCGATACCCAAAGCGATCAAAAAACAGTAGAAACAGAAGAAACAATCCCAAATGAGGCAGAGGTCACGACTAAAGAGCCAACACCTGTTGTTGAAGATATCATTGCTGATGAACAAACATCTATGGTTGAAGAAAACAACGAAGTTGACGAGTTAAAAAAAGCCTTTGATAAACAACAGACTCAGCTTGAGCAGTTAACAAAAGGTCTCTTTGAATTGACACAACAAAATAAAGAACTAGATAATAAGCTATCCTTGTTGCAAAAAACTTTTGATGAACAGGCGAAACTGGGTGTGGTGCAAGTACCAGATTTAACACCAAACAAGCACCCAAAATTAAAAGCTCAAGTAATCAATCTTGCTATTCAAACATCTTTACTTAAAGCAGAAACAACAAAACCAGAAGTTAAAGAAGATGCGCCCTCTAAAGAATCTGCCTGGTATGAAAAATTGGTTGTAGTCAAAAAAATTGATAAAGAGCAATCATCACCAGAAGATAAAACACCCTTGTATGCTGTGCTTAAACAGTTTGACTTGTTGCAATTGGCTCTTGAAAACAACAACCAATCACAATGGCTAGAAATACTGCAAACAATCACCGCAACCTTACAAAAACAATACCCCCAACAAGCACAAAGCATTATTAGAGAACTTAAAACTTTACAATCACACAATATTGCCGCAGCCAAGCCGTCTCAAAAGGCTGTTGTTGATGAAAAGTTTGGGATAAAATAGCCCATGAAAAAAATACTAAATATAGTTTTCATACTTTCCTTGGCACTAGCAACTGCTTTTGTCACGCCTTGGTTGATGAAACACCCTGGTACCATTTCCATTGAGTTTGCTGGTTACTTAATTG
>JALWML010000151.1 GCA_027083915.1 Lysobacterales bacterium
CCTTTACACAATCCGTGGACCGTGCAAAGGTTTCTAGAGTCTAACTATTAAATATTCCCAAATATTCTGGCACCTCATAGTCGGGAAACAATTCCTGATGATTGGAATAATTCATGCGTTTTTCCATCAATTCTGCAATAACAGTTCGGTAATCAGTTGTTGGCAATAAATCTCCTGGCCCCACTAAATCTTGGACTCTTAACCCTGGCCAATCGGTAAATACCTGACCGCCGTTAACACCTCCACCCATAGCAAAGAGTACGTTTCCTGTGCCATGATCTGTTCCGCCTGATCCATTTTCAGCCACTCTTCGCCCAAATTCTGTTAAGGTAATAACAGTGATATTTTGCATTCGATCGCCCATGTCGGCATAGAAAGCCGCTAAGGTTTCAGCGAAATCTTGTGCAAGCGGTGCAAGCGCAGCATTTTCATCGTTGTGTGTATCCCATCCACCAATATCAATAGAAGCAGTCTCAACACCAATACCTGATTTAATAAGCAGAGCCAAATCTTTAAAACGATTACCAAAGCCGCTGTTCGGATAAACGGCTTCATTTTCAACTGGGAAATCCTCTGGATTGATGGAATCCACTTCTTCAAGACCATTAAAAGTCGCCTGAGCAACCTTATCCAAACTTGTTTGCCCAGTAAAAAGTGTTAATAAATTATTTTGTATAGCTTCACTTTCAGACTCTGGAGCTTTAATAGCAAAACTGGCAATATTATCCAAGGCAACAACCTGCTGCGCACCTGATAAACTCTTGGGTATTGACTTGCTTAATGCCACCGACTTAAAAGCAGTTGAATCACTGTTTTCATAAGAGTTTGCATAGCGAGCAAGCCAACCAGAACTTATTGTTTCATCAATTGTTCCCCTATCAACCACGGCTTGTGTTTTAAAATGAGAATGATCTGACCCAAGTGAACCGCAGGCATGAACCATCGCTAAATCTTTATTCTGATAGATAGGCAATAAAGCCGATAATGCGGGATTTAAACCAAAAAAACCATCCAAATCCAACGCTGCATCATCAGAACTATTTGGCTTGGCAATAGCAATATTAGGTCTATTAGCATAATAATCCTCATCACCATAAGGCACCACTAAATTTAAGCCATCTGCTGCACCACGTTGAAACACATAAATAAGAATATCAGCGCCTTTATTTTCAGGCTTTGCATTTGTGTTTAACTGTAAGAAATTTCTTCTTGTAACCATTATTCTTCTCCTAACTCAATTGAAAATAAGGAGATCCCATAGCTATTGCTAAAGCCCCTTGTGTTTTTAGTGGTGAAACATTGTTGCCTTCTAACCCATCGGATAAATAATCAAGCATAATCCTTTCATCTTCTTCACTCATTTGCCTAAACAGTATTTTGTCAGTGATTTGCCGATAAATATTCTCAGGAGTATAAGGTTTAGCAATCAAATCATCCAATCGGTATCGATAACCTGGAAAGTTTGCAAAACTGACATCATTGACAAAATTCCACCGAAAAAGCATGCCTGTGGTCGACTCCCAATAACTGGCTACATCAGGATAACCATCGGGTGATTGCCAAAAAAATGGACGTTGACCTAATGAGTCAAACATTTGTCGAGTGGCACGAACAGACCGTCTATCACTAAATCTCACATTGAGCGAACGAGCAACTGATGCCATGTAATGAAATGGGCGCTTTAATTTTTGATTCTGAGAGTTGATAAATTCATTCGACAACAAAATATGACGTAAACAGGCTTTAATATCACCCATGGAATCCATAAAAATACCCGTTGTGGATTCGACAATTGAATCACTGGGTTCATCCGCAACAAAATGTCGGCATAATTTTTTAGCCAAAAATGCAGCTGTCTCAGGCTGTGCCGCTAAAATATCCAGAACTTGTTCACCATCAGAAACTCCTCCTGATTTTGCTATTTTATGCCCCAATACAAGTTTTTCATCGTTATCATGGTCTCTGCGGTTGAATCGAAATTGACCATTACGTTGATTAATTTGCCAACCGGTAAAACAGCGAGCCACTTCATCAATGTCATGGTGAGTATATGGCCCATCTACACCTAAGGTATGCAACTCCATTAATTCTCGTGCATAATTTTCATTGGGCACTTCTTTGGTACTGGCATAACCATCCAAATAATAAATCATAGCAGGACTTTTAGCACTGGCATGTAGCAATTGTGAAAAAGTGGATAGTGCCAAAGGACGCATAACCTCTTTGTCTTCTTGAGTTTTTAGAAACGCTACGGGACCATCAAGATGATAGACACTAAAATGATTATTCCAAAACTCTACCATGACCTGTAACAGTTGTTTTTTACTGTAAATCGCCCGCAAATAAGTCGCCATGGCTAATTCATCCGCTACCCGTAAACGTGGCAATTGTCTCGCTCTTACTTGTAATCGTGTCAGTGCTATCGGTTGATTGACTGTTGGTAAATATTCATCGATATAAGCCTCAAGCTCGGAATCATCAATAGCATCGGGATTGAGTTGTTGTTCAATATATCTTCGATACCCCATCCTATTGACACGCCTCATGGACTCTTGATTTAAGCCAAAACTTGTACGACTTAACAAATGAGCATTGCGAGACAACTCAGGTAAACCACCTTCAGAAGGACTCAACGCCATGAGATCTGTTGGTGTTAATGTGAGTGACAAAGCTCCGACTCCCAGCCCGATAGCTGAAGCTTGCTTAATAAACGCTCGACGATTTGATTGCATAAGACACCTTTTATTGGAAATTCATCACCCTTAACGTCATCGAATAAAAAGGGTTGACAATTTTCAATTAAGTGAGCGAATTTCGTGACGGCATTCACATAAATGAAGAACTTAATATTTGAAATTGAATATTTCTGGAAATTTGTTCTATACTGATAATTATTTTACGTCAGAATTTCATCATGAAAGCACTAAAACCAACTATTTTAAAGCTATTTCCTTATTTTTTCATTTTATCCTATTCCGTTAATGCACAGGATTTCACCTTAAAAAATATAAGTCATCAAAAGAATCTAAACGTTAATAACCAAGAGTCTTCTATTCAACCCAGCATCCATGAAAGCAACTGGAAATTAAACAGCACTATCATAAATCGTTTCATCAATGCAGAAGAGAACATCACGATAGAAAATTTTCCGTCAGCGTCCATTCAAGTTAATGGTAAACAATCGCCATCACCAATTGTTTTCAAAAAATATGATGTCTTTGCAAAAAATGCAAAAATATACCAAGTAACATCAAAAGGTAAAACCGAGCTTAAACGACCAAATCTCATTGCCTATTCTTCAATCGTCAATGGTGTAGCATTGGTTGTCAATCCAAAAACTGGAGAAGCACACGGGTATTATAATAAAGCAGGCGTTAGTCTTGATATAATTGGAAACATTAAAACAACACTATCCATTAAACAGCCACAAGAGCAAACCCAAAACACAGATGTAACCAAACAATGCTCTACCAAAATGGATGATCAACCAGAAATATCAAGCATTGAACTCGGCAATAATTCTGTTCAAGCACCACATGCTCCAACTGGCACAATAAACTACCAAGCAGTTATAGCAGTTGACACCGATAATGAATGGATGGCAGGTAAAGGCAATAACACAACCACTGCCATGACCTTTATAACAACTTTATTCGTTAACATGAATGTCTATTACGAAAGGGATTTTGGCACCCGTTTGTTAATTGGAGACACCTTTTTAAGAACCACACCAGACCCATTTCCAACTGAGGCAAATATTAACACTTACTTATCTGATTTTGGTGAATACTGGCGTGTTAATCAAACTGCTATAGATAGAGATTTTGCATTACTCTTGAGTGGTCAGAACATCGCAAGCAATAGCTTTTCAGGCATTGCATGGGTTAATATTTTGTGTAATGATGGATTTCAGCAAGGTTCACAAACCCCTGGCAGTTACAGTGTTAACCGCATGGGTTCTGGCTTAAGTGTAGGTTTTGTTTCACAGTTCGTGGGGCATGAATTAGGCCATAATTTTGGTTCGCCTCACACCCATTGTTACAATGCTTCAAATACACCTGGCTATCCTGGACCGATCGATCATTGTTACAATGGTGAGGCTGGTTGTTACAGTGGTGCAACTTCCTGCCCAGCAGGAGGCAAAGGCACAATCATGAGTTATTGCCATCTCGGCGGAACAAGTGGTGCAAACTGTGGTATCAGCAATGAAAACTTTCACCCAACAGTTATAAATCGCATCACAGATAGAATAGCGGCAAGCTCTTCTCCAACGTGTATCGTTCCTTTTGTAGACCCTGCTGCCAATACTATTTTTGATGATGGCTTTGAGAATTAATGGATTCACAGTTATTGTTATACTTTGTCCTTTTTTTAGTTGTCATTTCTCTTGGCTTTTACTTAGCAAAGATTCCAAAAAAACGCAGACGCTCAAGACTTTATAAAAAAGAATTTCCACAACAATGGATTGACATACTTAACAAGCACTTTGCGCTATATAAAAAGTTACCTGACGATCTAAAAAGACAACTGCACGGACACATTAATATATTTTTGGATGAAAAAAACTTTGTTGGTTACCAAGGCATAGAGATTAATGACACAATCCGCGTGGTAATTGCGGCACAAGCCTGCCTGCTGTTACTCAACCGTAAAACCAATTACTATCCACATTTAGATAATATTTTAGTCTACCCCAACGCTTTTACTAACAAAGACCCCAAAAGTGAGTTTGAAGAACATATTCGCTTGGGAGAATCATGGCACCGCGGTCCCATTGTCTTATCGTGGCAACATTCCGAGCAAGGTGCTTTAAATGACAAAGATGGTGAAAATGTAGTGATGCATGAGTTCGCTCACCAATTAGACCAAGAAAACTCCCAAGGAACTGGTTTTCCAGAACTTCAACACAACAATATCAAGCAATGGAGCACTGTTTTAGGTAAAGAATTTAAGGCCTTAAGCATTAAGAAAAAATTACACAAAAAAAGCTTACTCAATAAATACGGAGCGACTAATCCTGCCGAATTTTTTGCTGTCATTACCGAACACTTTATTGAACAACCCAAAGAATTACTCAAAAAGCATCCTGAACTATATCAAGAACTTAAAAAATATTATCAGATTAATCCGATTGAGTGGGTTTAAAAATATATTTTTGCTAAGATAATTTTTTTCACTCATAAATTCAACACAATGCCAACAAATCTCAGCTTTAAATCCCTGATTCTATTTTCTGTATTTGCTTCATTTATTAGCAACGCCAATAAGTACACATTAACCATCACCGATGCCAAACACCATTTAGCAGAGGTTGAAGTTATTTTTAAAGGTGTTAGCACTAAAGCTTTTACAGTTAAACTCCCTGTGTGGCGCTCTGGACGTTATGAAATTTTAGATTTAAGTTCAAATATTCGAGATTTTCAAGCCTTTGATGCCAGAGGAAAATTACTCACATGGCACCAAGATGATAAAAATAGCTGGCGCATCTTTGTCAATACGCCAGGTACTGTCAAAATCACTTATCAAATTTATGCCAATCAACTGCGAGACCGAGTCAGTCATATTGACGAAACTCATACTTTTTTGGATGCCAGTGGTGTCTTTATGTACAGCCCTTCTCAGCGTAATAAAGCATTAACTGTCAAACTGAATGTGCCTAGCGATTGGCAATCGGTCTCTGGCATGGAATCAATCGGCGAGCATCAATTTAAAGCCGATAACTATGACCAATTAGTCGATTCACCCATCGAATCAGGCATTCATCAGTTCGATTCGATTAAAGTTGAAGCCCAAACCTATGAAATAGTTATTTGGGGTAAAGGCAATTATGACATGGAACGATTGAAAAAAGACATCGAAAAATTGCACTACCAAGCCAAAGCTTTATGGAAAACTTTTCCCTTTACACGTTATGTTTATATGTACCATGTTGGTGACAAACTTCGCGGAGCAACCGAACATGTCAATTCAACCATTATTCAAACCGACCGCTTAGGTTTTTACCCAGATAAAAAATACCGCAAAGTCATTGGCACAACCGCACACGAATTTATCCACACGTGGAATGTCAAAGCTTATAGACCTGCCGGCATCTCACCTTATGATTACGACAAAGAAAATTACTCCGACCTGTTTTGGATGGCAGAAGGCACAACCAGTTATTACGACAATTTATTTAATGTTCGTTCAGGCATTTACACCACCGAACAATACCTAGAGAATATGGCAAAAGACATTAATACCTTTCAAAACAAGCCAGGTCGCCATGTGATGAGTTTAGCTCAATCTAGTTTTAATACGTGGCTCAACAACGATGCCAATCGCCGCCATAACACAACCGTTAGTATTTATTTAAAAGGCTCATTAGTCTCGTGGTTATTAGACAAAGAAATAAGAGCCGCAACAAACAACAAAAATAGTCTTGATGATTTAAGTTTGAAACTTTA